>DAWR01000024.1:14788-37813 GCA_002506015.1 Candidatus Methanogasteraceae archaeon UBA261
CCCGAGAGTCCGCAGTACATGCTCGCAATCACCCTCGCGCAGTTCTGCATCCCCTCTGCGATGCATCAGTATCCGCGATAGCACATCAACGCTTACATCGTCGAGCGATAGATCAAGTTCACGCAGATACGAGTCATACCGGTGCGGATCGGTTACATACGTCCCCTTTTTCATCATCAGATGCTCAATTAAGAATTTGCAGGCGACATAGCAGTCAAAATAGTCTCCCGTGACCATTGCTTTTCTGTATGCATGCACCGAGAGGTCGAGGTAGCGCTGGATGATCTCTTCGGACGGGACGCCAGCATCCTCCCGAAATCGCGCGAGATAGCCGCTCCCGCTGACCGCTCTTCCCTTGAGCACGTTCAGATAGAATGGATTTCCAATTGATACATTCTCTTCAAACGTAAGAGTCGTTACGAATGTGGGGTCGATTCTGGAATCAATCAGAGACAGTGCTTCTTTTATCCTATCGATCTCGTCCATCTCAGCCATCTCTTCGAGCACGATCACAATATCAAGATCTCTGTACTCCTCTTTTTCAATGAAACTCCCGAACAGGATTGCCGCAGCCACACCGGTGTATCCGAGAGCATCTTTGATCTTATCAACGATTGTCATAGTAGCAATCACCCAGCCCATCTCAAAATAGCCTCAACGCTCTTTGTATTCAGGAGATCGCACGGCTCCAGCCACGCCCCGCGTGCGAGATGGACGCCGGACCCCATATAACGCAGACCATCGAGATAGTGCGCGTCCGTCCCGATCGCGAGCATAACACCCGAATCCGACGCCTTTCGTGCGTTGATGTCGTTCAGATCGAGTCGGGACGGCGATGCATTAATCTCAATTGCGGTTTCGGTCTCCGCGGCAACCGCAATCACCCTGTCGATATCGACCTCGTAGCCCACCCTCTCGCCGAGCAATCGTCCTGTCGGATGCGCAAGGATGTCTACATGCTCGTTCTCAATCGCTCGCACGATGCGTGAGGTCATGGTCCGTTTGTCCTGGCTGAAACCAGAGTGTACTGCCGCGATAACGATATCAAGCATCTCGAGAACGTGATTATCATAATCCAGCGTTCCGTCAGAACGGATGTCAACTTCGCTTCCCGTAAGAACCGTAAAATCATCCATACTATCGTTGATCCTCTCAATCTCCACCATCTTCTCGATAAGTGCTTCTTCGTTGAGTCCCCCTGCAATTCCCCTTGCTCTCGAATGATCGGTTACGCAGATGTACTCATACCCCATCCCGATGGCAGCGTCCGCGAGTTCGGAGATTGTGTTCGCACCATCGCTCCACGTCGAGTGAATATGGAGATCGCCTTTGATGTCCGCAAGCGTCACGAGATCGGGCAGATTCCCCGCAATCGCAGCCTCGATCTCGCCCCGGTCCTCACGCAGTTCAGGAACGATGAACGGGAGCCCGAGCCTCTGGTAGACCTCCTCTTCCGTGCCGCATGGCAGCAGCGTTCCGGTCTTCTGATCCGTGATCCCGTACTCACTCAGCTTCATCCCATTCTTAATCGCCAGTTCCCTGAGTCTGATGTTGTGCTCCTTTGATCCCGTGAAATGCTGGAGCAGCGATCCAAACGACGACCGGTCAACGATTCTCAGATCGATCTGAACACCCCTCAGAATCACGGACGCCTTCATGGTCCCGCTCCCGATCACATCTGCAACTCCGGGCATCGTTGTGAACGCAGCGATTACGGATTCGGGATCGTCGGACGATGCGATAAGGTCGATGTCACCAACGGTCTCCCTGTGACGCCTCATACTACCGGTCACCGTGACATTCCCTGCATGCGGGCATCCTTTCAGGTATTTGACCACGTACTCTGCAATCGGGATGGCTACGCCGAGCGGGATTCGTCGGCCCATGTCCTTCGATCTACGAATTGTCCTGAGGATTTTTTGCTCCTGCTTCACGCCCATTCCCGGCAACTTCTGTAATCTATGCCCAATCGCTGCTTTCTCGAGATCATCAAGCGTTGCTATCCCGAGATTCTTGTGAACAAGCCGTACCGTCTTTGGACCGACGCCTGTTACTCCGAGCATCCGGAATATGTCGGCAGGAACCATGCTCTTCATCTCCTCGTAGCGCTCGCATGTCCCGGTCTTGAGGATCTCTGTGATCGTCCCGGCGATCGCTTGTCCCACTCCTGGTATTGTTTTGAGTCTGCTGTTTACTGCAACCTTCCTGATGTCAGAATCGAGGCTCTCGATGTTTCTTGCTGCCTTCTGATATGCCCTCGTTACGAACGCGTTCTCATCGAGGAACTGCGAGAGCACTGCCATCCGGTAGAGAATCTCTGCGACATCCGAATTGCTCATGATTTTACCTCTCTTCATCGATTGCTCACGAATTCACTCTTTTTTACATGGTTGATCTGACTGTGAACGCACGGCGACTGATGCTCATACAACATGATCGCCAACAGGAGGATTTTTGTTCTTTGCGTAATTCTGCGTCCTCGTGTCCTCGTGTTCTCTTTCCAATTTAACGAGAAAGGCGAGAGAGACGCGAAGAGTATTGTTGATCCACATCCACACGTTCATGCGTTAAATAATCTGCCACCCAATAGATCGCTCATGACGTTAACCATCCTCAAACTCGGAGGCAGCGTCCTCACAGAAAAGACCAACGTGCCCACGCCAAAGCCAGAAGCGATTAAGAGATGCACCCGGGAGATCGCAGCATCCGCCACACCCGGCGATGTGGATAATTCGCTGATCCTTGTCCACGGCGCAGGCTCGTTCGGACATCCGCAGGCAGAAGAGCACGATTCTCCGGACGGATTCTCCAATTTCGGGATAACCGAGATCCACCGGACTGTAGCATCGCTGAACGAGCTTGTGATCGGCGCACTGATCGAAAGTGGCATCCATGCCGCGCCTGTGCACCCGCTCAGTTGTGTCGTGGCAGACGATGCACGCATCGTGGAGATCTCGAGTGCTCCAATTGCGATGATGCTTGCCCGCGGCATCGTGCCTGTTCTGCACGGCGATGTGGTGATGGACCGGAGAAGGGGGGCATCGATTGTCTCCGGCGACCAGCTTGTCACGTACCTTGCAGTGCAGTTTGGGGCAGCACGCATCGGATTCGGAACAGCGGTCGATGGCGTGATCGTTGATGGTGCGACAATTCCGCTGATCACCCCTGAGACATTCGGGGGTGTGCGATCCCAGATCCATGGCTCGGATGGGACAGATGTGACCGGCGGGATGCTCGGAAAAGTTCTCGAACTGCTCAATATCGATATGGATTCGTACATCTTCGATGCAACAAACGAGGGCATGGTTGCGAGATTCCTGTCCGGTGAGGAACTGGGAACAAGGATTGCGAAAGTGTGAACGACAGAAGAAAGCGGAAGAGAAGAAGACGCTCGTAATGCTCAAGCGAACTGAGTGACATACTGGTCTTAAACTACGGTAATCTATGTCTTTATGGCATCCGGACGTGCAGATATGTACATCATCGGCATAACAGATATTGTGTTGCCCATACAAAACAGCTGTCATCAACTTTCGCTACGCACTCCGAACAAGCTGCAACCTCAACTGGCTCACCAGGGTCAGGTGCCGCTATTGAGTGGCAAACTGGTGAACAACCACCGATAGATCTACAGTAGCCTAAAACAATTGCGCAAGGCTCCTGCAATTCGTTGACTCTGTCACTTTCCGGAGCCATATCACGGACTTTACTCTTTTCCTTGCCTATTAGTTCTGTCAGATCTCCGACACCCGGATTTCTTGTCGGCTCTTCGCTATTTCATGTGGGCAGATGGGGTTAAAATATCCTATCGAAGATGCATCTTGATGATGAAATCTTGAACATTTCGATAACGGCGAACGCTCTGCACTCGATACGTCTTTCCTGTAATCTACNNATACAAAACAGCGGAGAGCCACAAGGCGATGCTCACACAACACGAGCACCAACAGAGGGATTTTTGTTCTTTGCGCCACCCTTGTCCTTGCGTTCTCTTTCCAATTTAACGAGAAAGGCGAGAGAGACACAAAAGGCATCGTTAACCCACGTTCCCATGTCTTTCGCGCTGTCGCACATCCGACTGACCATTAAACTACGAGTTTTTCGGGTCAAAACTTAGCATCCGGCTCCAGCGTCGGAAATGAGAGGATGTGTACGCTGACACAGACCGCAATTAAGACCAGCGCAACCTTTCCGATTACGAACGGAACCACAAAAGCTGCCGAATACCCTATCGTCATTATCAGGAACATAACCGACAGGATCTTCGTTCTCATCGGAATCCCTTTTCCCTCACGCCAGTTTCTGACGTAGCTCCCGAACCAGCGGTTGTGGAGGAGCCAGTTGTACCACCGCTCCGAACTTCGGGCATAGCAGACTGCGGCAAGCAGGAGAAACGGAGTGGTCGGTATAAGCGGGATAATGATCCCCACACCGCCTATTACCAGGAACGCCGTGCCTGCGATCTTAAGGAGCATCTCAACTACCCGGTCTGATCGTTCACACATGGAATTACCTCTGTCGGTTAGGTATAAATATTTTCCCCTAATATTTTGAGGAGAAAACGATTTTTCCGAACCCGTTGGTGCCTGCTTGGGTATCAGACATGACGTTCCCACCACATCACAACTGCTGACTGCTGCTCAGGGGATCTACCTGTCAGAGAGATGTACTGCCCGATCTCGTCCTTCGTCCTGGAATCCACCCCGACGTATTTTCCGATAAAACTTGTTACATACCTCATTTCCTGTTCAAAGCTGCGTTCCACGTTATAATTCATAACTCTTACGTTCACAAGCCGCCACCACTGCCGCAATTATCAGATACGCGAAGTAATCCGCGTCAGGGTCGAACTCGCCGCTGTAACGTTTCCCGGTTACCTCTGTGTAGATCTCCTTCACCCTACCATCCCGTCCGGCAGGTTGTACCACTGCACAATACCCTCTCAACACCTCTTCCATCTTTGCAAGATGCCTCTGTCTTTCATCTGACGCATTCGTTGAGTCCACATCTCGTCCCACGCGTAGCTACAGTCGAGTCAGTTCATGTTGATGGTCATTGTATAGCAATCTCCGATGTTTGCGTGTGTCTCGTGAGTGCGATTTGTGTTTTTCTGCAAAAATGAGCGCGACCGCAGAAAGGAGCAAGGGTTTTTCGCAGGTCTCTGCAAACCTTTGCAGCATCAATTGTGCGCAAGACGCGCCTCTAAGATCTGTGATCGAGTTCCCTGTTGTTCCGAGCGGGTTTCTCTACTCATCTTCGTCAACCTCTTCGTTCACATCCCGTGCGCCCTTGCATTTGCAATGAGCGCAGTTTCCACCGCATTCACAATCCATTGTATCACACCTCTTTATTCATTTTAGAATAGTATGGAGTTAGGTATGGAAATAAGTTGCCCTAAAAAAGTTAGGTTTACGGGAAAAAACCTAAAACGCTGTTTAGTCATGAATCAATCCCCCGGATATGTGTTGTCGATGAGATATGGTGTGTCACATCGCGTATGACGGTCCCCCTACTCTTGAACGCGCCAGGATGTCTGCAAATCCTCGAATCAAGCGATTCAGGCGCGCAGGGCATTCGCGCAATTCGCGCAACCTATCCCAAATGGATTATACCAATCTCTGATTTAAACAGAATATATAACACGAATTTCACTAATGGGGTGAATGCCACAAACCCGATTATCATAAAAACGCACAATTCTACGATTAGGTGGACATTATGCATCTCAAAGTCCCAATCGATGGAACCATGACACCACTATGGCACACAAGTTGTCGAACCACAAGGTTTATATACTATCGCAGCATGGTAGTGCGCATGCGAGCGGGTTTCTAAAACCTTTTTTAACCACACTAACCCCCACTCCCCACTCCCCACGCCCGCTCGCATAACCCCTTCATGATAAGTCGGTGAGTCTTGGGTTGGGTGTGTGAAATGACACCATCTGAACATACGAGTGTTATTCGTACTTTACGGTCGCAGTTACCAGCAACCGGGGCGCAATCGGAGTATTCAGCGCAATTCGCGGGCATTCACCAGCAGCCGTGATTCAACACTCCTTTATGTGGCGCGCCCCGTAACTCCCAAAGATTTTATACCATCGCACGACAAAATGGACATCTCTCAATATCTGGAGGATTTACATGAAAAAAACCAATGCGAGGGATCGTTTTTTACCAGACTGAAGAACTCCGGGGCAGGCACGTGCGCATCTTCGACACCACGCTGCGAGACGGAGAGCAGACGGCTGGCGTATCGCTCAGTCTCGAACAGAAACTGTTGATCGCAGCGCAGCTGGACAAGCTCGGCGTTGACATCATAGAAGCAGGTTTTCCGATCGCATCCGCAGGCGAGAAGGAAGCGGTTTCAGAGATTGTGCGATTGGGGCTCAACCTGCAGGTTTGCGGGCTGTCACGGGTGATACAAGCTGATATCGATGCGTGCCTCGACTGTGGTGTTGGTATGGTGCACACCTTCGTCTCGACATCCGATGTACAGCGGATACACACAATCGGGAAGTCGAGAGAGGAGGTTGTGGAGCTTGCTGTCGATGCTGTGGAGTACATAAAGGATCACGGCGCGACATGCATGTTCTCATCGATGGATGCGACCAGAACCGATATGGACTACCTGACGACCATTCATCAGGCTGTCGAGCAGGCTGGTTGCGATGTGATCAACGTCCCGGACACGGTAGGCGTGATGGTGCCATCCGCTATGCACCGGCTGATTAAAGAGATCAGAGAAACGGTTGCGGTACCGCTCGATGTGCACTGTCATAACGACTACGGGCTTGCGGTTGCAAACAGCACCGCGGCTGTTGAAGCTGGCGCGAGTCAGGTTCAGGTGACAATCAACGGGCTTGGAGAGCGCGCAGGGAACGCTAGTCTCGCAGAGACTGTGATGATCCTGCACACGATCTACGGCGCACAGACAAACATCCATACCGAATACCTCCTCGAGACGTCGCGCATGGTCGAGCAGTACGCGGGCGTGAGAGTCTCCAGACTGATGCCGATCGTTGGCGAGAACGCGTTTGCGCATGAATCAGGTATTCACACGCACGGTGTTCTCAAGTGCACCGACACGTTCGAACCGGGCGTGATGACACCCGAAATGGTCGGGCACAAGCGCAGAATCGTTCTTGGAAAGCATGCCGGCAAGCATGCTGTGCAGCAGGCGATCGAGTCGGTAGGATTCGCTGTGAGTGATGACCAGCTCGCAGAGGTGCTAAGCAGGATCAAGGAACTCGGAGACAAGGGCAAACCCGTGACCGACGCAGACCTCTACGCGATCACCGAGTCGATCATAGGAGTCGTCGCCAGAAAGGAGCAGTTCATCGACCTGAAGGAGGTGTCGGTCATGACCGGAAACCTCATCACGCCGACCGCGGCTGTCAAAGCCTGTGTTGGCGGAGCTGTGAAGGTTGTGGCAAACACAGGCGTGGGTCCGGTAGATGCTGCGCTCGGTGCGGTGCAGAACCTGCTCGGCGAAGGGACCATGGTTCGCCTGCACGATTTCAAGCTCGAGGCAATCTCAGGAGGCTCTGACGCGCTTGCCGAGGTCACGATCGCTGTTGAGGATGAGACCGGCAAGATTGTGAATGCGCGTGCGGCAAGGGAGGATATCGTGATGGCGTCGGTTGAGGCGCTTGTCAATGCGATCAACAGACTGATTATGGTACGGGGCACAAACAAAAGGAATCGGTGATGCGGCTCCCAGTCAACAGGCGAATTACATACAACAACCATCATGTCCAATAGTGGTAGAAACCACAAGATTACACAGTCTGCGAAGCCATCTCCACAAGATTTCTGTGTTGATATTGTGTAATCTTATGGTTGTATACGCGGACGCCCACACAATGTTGAGTAAGTACAAACAACCGCGGGTAAATTTGTGTAATTCGTCTATTCACAGTATTTATGACAAACACAAACCTGAAAAGTATTTGAAACGTTTGCCAAAGCCATTGGGTGCTGTGCCTCGATTACATGAAAAGCAATATATACATGAACGAGAGACCCTATGCTTAATACTCAAATGTTACATTCGATAACGATCAAGAGGTAGATATATGAAACGAACATCTATGCTGCTTGCAACGCTTATTTTACTGGTCATAGTGATACCGGTCGTAACCGGGGTGGAATTCGATAAACTCACGCTGGACGCGAAGGATATCGACTGTGCGAAGTGTCACCCGGGCTCGCCTCACACCCTCCACGAGGAGAAGATGAATCAAAATCTGGTGACCTGTGAGGCGTGCCATGGCGCGGCGCTGGAGATTGCGATCCCGCAATGCGAACAGTGCCACTACGGCTCGATTCACGATGTGCACATTAAGAAGGTGCAAACCGAGGACTGCTCCTACTGCCATGGTGACATCAATACCCACCATAACAGCGAGATCCTTGACATCACGGTCTGCGCACACTGCCACCGTGACCTTGTGGATGTGCATCAGGGCTGCGAGGCGTGCCATCTAACTGCGCCGAACATCGTGAAGCCGGTGCAACCTGCCGGGATGACCATCCTGTGCGAGGCGTGCCACACTGAGAAAGATCTGGTGCATCTGCATGGCGAGGAGAACAACACGTCGATCTGCTACATGTGCCACCGTCCGGAAGGCAACAAGGAGGGACGAGAGCTGGATGCGGATATTATCCCGCACCTGATCCACCTGCCAGACCTGGCGAGTTGCGAGGAGTGTCACATGCCAGAGGGCAAGGTGCTGCTGCCGCTGTGCAGCAACTGTCACGATCTGACAGGGCTGCACTTAACAACTGTTGTACCGGGTACGCAGAGAGAACTCCACTGCTCGGTGTGCCATCCCGAGACCAGCGCAACGTTAACGGCAGCAACAACAGAGACCGCGACAACGGCAGTCCGGAAAACACCTGATGCGTCCGAAACAACGGAAGCGGCGGTTGCAGCCGGAACAGTCGGTACTGCTGCTGAAGCTGCGTCTGAGACTGAAGCGCCGCCAGAGGGCGGAGATGAGCCAGCGAAGAAGACTCCGGGGTACGAGGCAACGTTACTGGCTATCGCGGGCGTACTTGCGTATGCAGTCAGGCGAACGAGCTGATAAACGGTCAAGTTCGCCTCTTTGATTTTTTTAACAGACATCTTGCAAGGCAAAAGTATAATATCTAAAAGTAACAGATCAGTGATTATATGAGACAATTGATATTGATATTGCTTGTGCTCTCGATACTGCTGCCTGTGGCATCGGCAGACAGTATTCACGTAACTGAGACGACAATGGAGTTTCAGGGAGCGAATGCAATCTTCACAGTCAAGTACGACCTTGATCTCCTTGTGAAGGTCTATGTGCTGGCGCTGGGCAGCGCAAACATAGTTCCGGAGATTGAGGCAAGATTTGCATCATTTGGCGATGTCACAATACAGAGACTGGACTGTGAGCAGGCGAGAGTGATTATAGGGAACGTTTCGCGTTACGATGACGGATACTACTTCCACAACTCACACGATTTTGGAATGGTAATCGAAAAACTGGTTGTGGACCCCCCTGACGGATCACCCAGAACATACTGGAAGACCAATAGTACGCCAAATATATTCTACGAGGATGTCTGGAGCTAAATTGCGCTCTGCCATCCCATAATTCTCTTTTTGCTGATTTTGTCCAATTTGTCAGAGAGTTCTCCGGCGTCAGCTGCAAGCAGGTCTTTCGGCGTCATTATGCCTACGGATTGTAACTGCTCTGCGATCATATCTCCGATGCCCTCAATTTTAGTCAGTGGGCTTGCGGTTTTCTTCTTTTTGGCAGTCTTTCCCTTACCAGTCTTGCCCGTGCCCTTACTGTCACTCCCACTCTTGCCTTTCTTCTCTTTTTGCTCCTTCTGCTTTTTTGTTAGCTCGATGTAGCTGCAGTACGGGCATCCGATCTCCCACGGACGTGCACCCTCCCTTGCAATTCGGACATGGTGCAGCCCGTGCTCCTCGCATATCGTGTCGGTTATGACCAGTTCCCCGTATCGCGGCGGTGGGAGCGGCAGCGTGAACTTGCAGTCTCCGCTCTCGCTGGTACATTTGATGAATCTGCCCCCGCTTCTTGATAGCTTCACAACGAGATCGGATTTGCACTCGGGGCACGGACCAACGATCGGATCGTCTCCGGCAGCCTCGGCAGCCTCCCACTTGAGATGGTTGCAGTATGGGCACCCAACCTCGATCGGGCGTTTCCCTGATTGCGCGATCAGGAGGTTGTGCATATTATGCTCTTCGCAGATTTTGTCTGTTATTACCACCATCCCGTACTTCGACGACGGGATTGAGAGCGTGAACTTGCAGTCCGGATAGTTGGTACATCCGATGAACATGCCGAAGCGTGACGGACGCACCACCATGTCCGCGCCACATTCCGGGCAGGGACCGACCACGGTGTCAGTGTACAACCCGTCACGTAGACCTTCCGCGATCTTCTCCTGATTTGTCACCAGATCGTCAAAAATGGAATCGAGCATCTCTTTTGACTTGTTTATCACAGCATCCTCTGTTATATTTCCCTCTGCGATCGTGCACATGTCTTCTTCAAGCTTGCTCGTCATATCCGGCACTACGACCGTGTTGGCATACTTCTCCAGCGTGTCAACCACTGAATAAGCTGTTTTTGTGGGTTGAATAGGATTTCCGTGTACATAAGCGCGATCGTAGAGCTTCTGGATGATTTCGTGGCGGGTTGACTTGGTTCCAAGTCCTAAATCCTCCATCACCTTGATAAGCCGCGCCTGACCGTATCTCGCCGGCGGTTTTGTCGTCTTGCTCTCGATACTGAACTTCTCTATGCCGAGCGTCTGCCCGACCTTCATGTCTGGCAGTATGCGATCCTTTGATTCGTGGTACGGGTAGTAGTATCTCCATCCGGGCTCAACAAGGACGGCGCCGTTTGCAACGAAGTCCTCTCCTTTTATGTCCACAACTACACGAAGCGTCTTCCACAGAGCGGAATCTGCGAAAGTTGCGAAGAACCTCCGGACAACGAGCTCGTAAACCTTCCATTCATCTGGTTTCAGTTGGTCCCTCTTCGCGAGCGATGCCGGATGTATGGGCGGATGGTCGGTCGTCTCTTTCTTTCCGGAAGTAGGTTTGAGCGGTTTTTTGAGCAATTCTGTTGCATATTTTCCGAATTCCCCTCCAAGAAACATCGACACAAGAGATTTCAGGTCGAGAGTCTTTGGATAAACGGTGTTGTCGGTTCTTGGGTATGATATGAACCCGTTCATGTACAGGCTCTCGCCAATCCGCATCGCATTCGCGGGGCTGAGCCCGACTCTGCTCGCTTCTCTGATGAACTCGGTGGTGTTGAACGGGGTCGGCGGCTTTTCTGTCCGTTTCCCAGCTTTTAATTCCGAAACTGTTCCGGTTTTTGCATCCTTAATCTTTGAAAAGACGGCGTCGAGTTCCTCCTTGTCCCAGAACCTGTCTTTTCTGTGCTTTGATGTGAACTCTTCCGTGTGAGTCGCATAGAGTTCCCAGTACGGCTTGGAAATGAATGCGTCCCGCTCCTTCTCCCGATCCACAATCAGAGCAAGAGTCGGCGACTGGACCCTGCCCACTGATAAGAACCGCTTTCCGAGCCTCTTCGACGTGACAGAGAGATATCGAGTCAGTGCAGCACCCCATATCAGGTCGATTACCTGGCGCGACCCGCCTGCCGCCGCAAGATTAAAATCGATCTCTCCGAGGTTCCCGAACGCATCCTTAATCTCTTTTGGTGTGATCGCGCTGTATCTTGCTCGCTTTGCTTTGATCTCCGGATTCACATTCTTCACGATATCCAGAGCCTCTACGCCGATCAACTCCCCTTCACGATCATAATCAGTCGCTATCGTTACGCTACCAGCCTTTTTCCCGAGCGTTTTGAGCGCGGATACTATTTTGGTGCCCCGTTTGTCAGGAACGGTCACGATATCCGCGTGGATGAGGTCGCGTGCATCAGTCTTCTGCCAGCTGTTGTAGCTCTCCGGAAAATCGACGCCGACTATATGCCCGCTAAGCCCGATCACCACCTCGCTGCCTGATCCATACGTGTTCACCCCGCTAACTCTCGACATCTTTGATGCGCTGCCGAACAGGATGCCTGCAATACGTTTTGCCGTGTTATGCTTCTCTGTGATGATCAGGTGCATAGTCTCGTGTTATGGAGATGTGCTATATATGTGTTACGAAACAGGAACTGTGAACCGGAACGTGCTGCCGTGTCCCTCACTGCTCTCTGCCCAGATTCGTCCACCATGCATCTCGATTATCTTCTTTGCGGTCGAGAGACCGAGACCTGTCCCATGCGACGCAGGATCCACCATATAGTATGAATCAAAGACCCTGCCAATTGCGGCTTCGGGAATGCCTGCGCCAGTATCCGCGACTGATACCAACAATTCACCATTCTCGGCAGACGCTGTTATGAAAATCTTGCCTTCTGATGTGTATTTTATCGCATTGCTCAAGATATTTGCGAACGCACGGGTCAGCTGATCCCGATCGCCGGGAATCGCCGGAAGGTTATGCGGCAGATCTTTTTTCATCTCAATTCCCTTGAGTTCGAGCGTCTGCAGCATATAATGGGTTGTGTTATCTATAATATCGGTGAATGAGACCTCCTCCTTCTTCAGCGGAATATTTCCGACTTCGAGATTGGCTAGTTCGGCGATGTCGATAGTCATCCGCGTGATGTGATCGATCTCCTGATTTATGGCATCCAGACTCTCCTTCTGTTCTTTTGTTATCCTGCCGAGATGTTGATCCCTCAGCAGTTCCACATGCCCATCAATTGCAGTCAGCGGGATGCGCAGTTCCTCAGCGGTTCTGGCAAAAAACTTGTCTTTCTCTATCTCCACATCCTCTAATTCGCGGCTCTCTGCAATCGGTTCGACTTCTTCGACCGGATGGTTCCATTCCGTGGCAAATCCGGCATACCCGATCAGAGCCAGCGTGATCAGCCATATTCCAAAGAGCAGTGTTGTGCTTGATGCGGTAAAGGCGCTAACTGCTGCGATTACTATTGTTCCGATAAATACGAGCATAAGTCCTGTGCGCGAGATGTTTTGCATTGATTGTCACCTTACCATAGTTGCTTTACAGTACTGATCCAATCCAATTATACCTATCGTACAATCCGGTTCATAAAAATAATTTTTTCGCGTGCGATAGATACGGTAGCAGCCTCCCGTATATCAATCGGTGATATCCGTTCGCTACGCGTTTTAAGATGAGTGCAACACCACAGTCCTTGCGGTCAATTGTGGGTAGAAAGACTAAAGAATATGTCGTTTCGTCAGTTTTCGATCTGATAAGTGGTACGTTGTCAGTCGTTCTTGAAATGCCTGCAAATGCTGTGAATTCCGAATAATACATATCAGACCATCCGGAACCGAACACCCGCATGTACGTGTTGTAATTTCCGATCTCATCGATCGTGATGCGTATTTTTGGCTCATTGAACGTTTGATTCAGTACAACCTCGCCATTTTCTTCATCTATGCGAAGATACGACTATGAAACGTCACGATCTGTGTAAATAAAGAAATCCGACTCCGCTCCAACCCTGAGCCCTACTATATGGAACTGTTCGATCAAAGGTTTCCATTGCACCTTGTATGATACTGTTGCAGTGGTTGCAGTGATTCTGTTTCTCAACTGGACTGTGGTGTGGTTTCTGCCGCAGTTCAGAGTCCGATTCAGCAAAACGACCGCCTCTTCAGACGTGTTTACGGAATATGTTACGTTATTGATGACAACTTCCGTATCTGCATTCGCATCCATGGTAGCATCCGCAGCATGCCCCCTCACGCGCAGCATCTGATCCGATGGACTTGAGATCTCCTTAATTACACATTCCAGCTCCAATGTGCCGTTGCAGTCCGGACATGCGAGCGAGCATCCTGTCTGCGAGTATGCGAGATAGCCGATGAGAATTACGACCCCTGCGCACACACGCATAGCAGTGCCAGGTTCTTGAGTGCGACGACCCCTGCATCCGATGGCATACCCATGTTATATATCCCCGCGCACCTATAAGTAAGATAGCCCCGTAGGGTAGCGGTCAATCCTGCAGGCCTTTGGAGCCTGTGACGGCGGTTCAAATCCGCCCGGGGCTATTCGAACGATATGATTATATGAATGTACCGTAAATATCGCGGAGTGATCGATATGTTATCTGTGAACGAAGAGGCACTGGAGATTGTTTACGACCTGATCGACTGGAGCGAGGAGTTGAAGATCGGGGCGCACACGCTTGCTAACGGGTCTACTGTAATTGATTGCGGTGTCGAGGTTACTGGCAGTTACGAGGCAGGACTCAGGTACACCGAGGTCTGTATGGGTGGGCTTGGAATGGCGACGCTCAATGTACGCAGGATCGGTAACGTGCCACTCACAGCAATCGATGTTGTCACGGATCACCCATGCATCGCATGTCTCGGCGCACAGACTGCCGGCTGGCAGATCAGTGTTGAGAAATACGTTGCTATGGGTTCGGGACCTGCGCGTGCGCTTGCACAGAAACCGGAAGACACGTTTGAGAAGATAGCATATCACGACGATGCAAGTTGCGCGGTCATCGCGCTGGAATCGGATAAACTCCCTGATGAGGGGATCATGCAGTTCATCGCCGATGAATGTGGAGTCGATGTCAAGAACGTCTTTGCACTGGTTGCGCCAACATCGTGCATCGTTGGCTCGGTTCAGGTCTCAGGACGCGTCATCGAGACCGGCATCCGCAGGTTGAGTGAACTCGGATTCGATACGAGAAAGATTCAGCATGCGGCAGGGACGGCGCCGATAGCTCCGGTGGTGCCCGACGAGATGCGTGCGATAGGCGCAACAAACGACAGCATCATATACCACGGATCAGTGGTGATCACAACCAGCGGATTCGATGAGGACATCTTTAAACAGGTGCCTGCCAGAACCTCAAAGAGTTATGGCAAGCCTCTTTACAAGCTGCTCGAGGGCACGGGGTACAACTTCTCCGCAATCGACAGGGCGATCTTTGCACCAGCCGAAATCACGGTCAGTGACCTTGACAGCGGGAAGACGTACCACACGGGATACCTGAGCGATGAAGTGATCACCGAATCATACAAGATCCGTGGAATCTAATCTATAGAGGGGTCATATTGTTTCCAACAAAGAAAGTTCAGAACATGATCGGGTCCAGGATACTGGTCGAGATGAAAGGCGATAACCACCTTCTCGAAGGTGAACTTGAGAGCGTGGACGACTATTTGAATCTGCATATGCTGGATACCGTGGAGGTCGCTGATGGTGAACGACTGCGCGCCCTTGGCGAAGTCGTTCTTCGTGGCAACAACATCATACTGGTTATGCCTGTTGAATAGGAGATTTTGGTTTGATGGAAGAGATTGAAGAACGTGCACTGGAATTGGTACGCCGTAGCAAAGATGGGATTTTGCTGAGCCGGTTATGGGGCGAACTGGGAATTAATAGCAGGAGATGCACGCGCATCGTCCGCACGTTGCTGGATGCCGGGCTGGTCGAGCGCGAGTCACTGGTTATGGATCGCGTCCGGACGTACAGGATCAGGTTTGTGGGTGAAAGCAAGAGCGAGATTAACGTCAGTAAATACGAACTGCTGGTTGCGGGAGATGTGTTTGATCCGTGTGTCGGATGCACCGATGAATGCAAGCCAACCAGATGCGCGCAACTGAACAAGTGGATTCGAGGATTGGGTGCGGAATCGTGACTACGATTCCCGCCACTTTGTATGCCACAGTGGCAGTACTCGCGTTATTCTTCACATTCTGGGCGGTCCTGTTGATGGACTGTCTGAAACGATCCGAGCACGAATTTCATACCGAAATGGAGAATGCGAAGCGTCTATGGACATTGTTACTCATCGTAGGGATCCCATGGTCCGCAATCATCTACTTTATCACCGTGAAACAGAAGGATTGAAACATCGGAGCACCATCGTAACGAACATTATACTCAGTACCCAAATGGCGGAAACCATAAGATTGCATAGTCTACGAAACAGCAGCGTCAGCCGTCTTACAAGGACACTGTCTGAAAATCAAGTGATTGATCACCGCGGAGGAATACAAGAGTTTTGAGACCGTTTTCAACCCTCTGCGTGGCTCTACGCACTCTGCGGTAGAATCTAAGTGCACACCAAACAATACGGTAGCAACAGTATATGCTCAATAACTCGTGGTAGGAACCACAAGATTGCACAGTCTGCGAAGCAGCGGCGTAGCCATCTCCACAAGATTTATGTGTTAATCTCGTGTAATCTCGTGGTTTTATAGGAGGATATTTATATTATATTGGGTAAGTACACCGTAACATCACCGCAGCCTGCTCCGCACCGCAGCAACGATGATTGGCAGTGCGATTGTTGCATCAGCGTACACGGCGACTGATTTTGCGTCTTCGTTGATCTTACCCCAGGACTTTGCCTCATCGAACGTTGCTCCGGAGAGTCCGCCGTATTCGGGTCGGTCCGTTGTCAACTGGATCGCATAATCGAATCCCTTCGAGGTCATCAGTGTTCCCTGCAGAATAAAGTTCTTTGGCACCCCGCCTCCGATTATAAAAACACCTGAGCGCTCAGATTCGAAGCAGATGTCAAGAAACTCGTGAACGTCCGCAAAGACATCGACATTCAGCGGATTTGTCTGCCTATATAGCCATGCATGCAGCCCGATCATCGAATCCTGAACAGCCGGACAGAATATGGGGACATCGCACTCATAAGCTGCTCTTAGAATCGAGTCAGGATCGTTCAGGGATTTGCCAATCGCAGAGAGCATCTCCCTAATCGAGATTTGATCGCCCATCTCAGGGAATACACCGAGCAGATGCTCTTCCAGGTGGGTGAAATGAAGTTCGGGCACATACACATCGTAAATCCGGTCAATATCCTCGCGACATAGTTCGTTGTCGTCAACGACCTCGCTTCCCTTGTAATGCGGCAGTCCGAGCGATTCGAGTAGGTCATGCACGAGATTTGCGCCTGTTGAGACGAGGACATCGATGTAACCGTCCCTGATCAGACCGGATATGATACTTCGCATGCCAGCGGGAACCATCGCACCCGCAAGCCCGAAGAACTTCGTGGTCGCAGTGTCCCTGACCATCGCCTCGTAGATGTCGCATGCCTGCGCAAGCCTTCCCGCACCAAACCCGCACCCTCCGAGCGCACGTGTGAGGTCGTCGACACCCATACCCGATGTGATCTGCGCCGCTGCAATCGGTTTTTCCAGCCGAGTACAATCATGCATGTTACGGATCACACCCCGATCAATTCTGCGATTCGTCCTGTCTCAACTACTGCCTCTGACTCGTCTGGCAGATCAACCAGTGCAAGCCCCTCAAGATCATACTCCGCAAGCATCGTGTCAAACGGGATTGTTCCCGCAATCGCAAAGCCAAGTTCTGATGCGTGCTTTGTGAGACTGTCGCGGTTCGCAGGTGTCACCTTGTTTAAAACAACGTAGATCTGCTTGAACCCGAGATCAAGCTCTCCCACAAGATCTCGTATCCGCTCAGCAGTCGAGAGCCCTTTGCGTGAGCCATCAGTCACCACCAGAAGATAATCAAGATTGCGGATGATCCTCCTGCTCAGATGCTCCATTCCTGCCGCGGTGTCAATTACAACAATGTCATAGTTCTCTGTGACCTTATCCATGATTCCGCGCAGCAGGTTGTTTGCGTAGCAGTAGCATCCGGGTCCGTCCGGTCTGCCCATCACAAGCAGGTCGTATCTCGGCTTCTCGATTAAGACCTCGTATATCTTCGATTCGAGCACCTGCATCTTGTCGGCATCGGGCGGAAGACCCTCGATCGCCGTCTCCCTGATGTCGCCGACCGTCATCTCGACAGTCTCGCCGAGTGCCTCCGGAAGATTGGTGTCAGAGTCAGCATCTACCGCAAGCAGCACATGGTCCATGTCGGTGCGCACGATATGCCTGATCAAGAGCGCGGCGAGTGCTGTTTTGCCTGTTCCGCCTTTTCCGGTGATTGCAATTTTTGTCGTCATTTACGTATCCCTCCAACGGGTTCCTGCTAAGGTTATCGGTCTTCGGGTTTAAGCCATTGTGCCACGGTGTGCCCCATAACCCGACTCTGTTCTCTGCTTGAACCGTTCAACCATGGCACTTCTGCACAACGCCGCAACGCATAATACGATGGCAACCACCATCAATGTCATGAAGACCCCGATCCTGCGCATCATCTGCATAGCGCTTCTTTTGCTCTCAACCGTTCCGATCTGCGCCGGAAACATGCACGAAGCGACCATCTGTCATTTCGAAGGCGATCTCATGGCAGGAGACGTCCTCGATCTGGAGCAGGGCTACCGGCTGGCAATCGACGATATCCGGAAGAAGAGTGTTATGATCAGCATATTCGATTGTGATTACGAGATTGTGAACACGAGCATATCCGGAGATTACACCTTCGCAAAGGAGATCGATGGCATCGATTATGATATCCTGCGAATGTCGATTACTGCGACCGGTGACGATGTGGCGGCGATTGCAATCGAGCAGTACGCAGACAAGGACAAATCATTCGATTATCCGCTGATCGCCTGCATATCCGCAAGCATCAGGGAAGGCGAGCGAGAAGCTCTGAAAGCGGGATACGGTCTTGAGGTGACGTCTGTAATCGACAACAACGCCATTCTCTCGCTGTACAAAGACGATAAGATAGTTAAGCAGGAAAAACTGAACGGTAGCGACAAAGAACGATTCATCTATGCAAGAAAGGTCGATGGGCAGTACCGCACCATCCTGATCGCGAAACTTGACGGGATATCTGATGGTTCGGTGCATCTGAGTGAGTTGTCGCAGTTCGAAGAACCGGTGGACAGCGATGGTGATTGTGACAGTAGCGACAAATGGAACGTAAAGCTTGCCAGATCAACAGAATTCAGATATCTGCTGAGTACAGGTGTGCTCGCTGGCATGTTCGCGCTAATCCTTGTAATTACGAGGCAGATGCGCAGGTGAGTAGTGGTGACAGGGACCGGGGCGAGTTCATGAAATATCTGATCAGAAAGGCGGTGGTTCAGGATGTTTTGCAGATTCAGGGACTGGTCAACGAGTATGCCGACAAAGGATTAATGCTTCCGAGATCGCTTGCCGAGTTATACGACAACATCCGGGATTTTACGGTCTGTGTGAGCCGCGATCGGCTGTTCGGGTGCTGTGCACTCCATGTCTGCTGGACCAGCCTTGCAGAGGTTGCGTCCTTTGCTGTGCTACAGGATATGTGCTGTCAGGGAATCGGGTCACAGCTTCTGCATGCATCGATGGGTGAGGCACAGGGACTCGGAATCGAGACGATCTTCACGCTCACGCGGGCTCCCGACTACTTCAAAAAGCACGGGTTCGCAGAGGTGGACAAGGGAATGCTTCCGCACAAGGTATGGGGCGACTGCCTCAAATGCCCGAAATTCCCGGATTGCGACGAGATTGCGATGGTGCTGGTGTTGTAGGCGCCCCTACCACGACATTTCTGGTGGCACTCAAAGCTGCAAAAAAGATTTATCACTCCGGCGTCAATGATTGTTCAGAGGAACAAAGATGACGCAATATAAAATCCCAGTGATCCCGGGCGACGGGATCGGTCCGGAGATCATTGCAGAGGGTAAAAAGGTTCTGGATGCGACAGGAGAGGTCTATGGATTCGACATAGACTGGATTGAGTACCCGCATGGCGCAGAACATTATCTTAAGACAGGAGAACTGTTGTCAGAAGACACACTGAAAGAATTGTCCGTATACGATGCGATCTACCTCGGATCGATCGGCGATCCGCGCATTCCTCCGGGAGTGCTCGAGCAGGGAATTCTGTTGACCGCGCGGTTTTATTTCGATCAATACATTAATTTGAGACCTGTCAAGCTTCTGAAAGGAGTCGCAACTCCGCTAAAGAATAAAGGACCGGAAGACATCGATTTTGTCGTGGTGCGTGAGAACACCGAGGACCTGTACATCGGAGTCGGCGGGCGCGCTTCTGCCGGCAGAAGCCATGGCACAGCAGAGATTGTGCGCAATCTGTACAGCGTAAAATTCGATCTGGATATCGAGACCGATTCTGACGAGATTGCGTACCAGATCGGGCTGATCAGCAGACGCGGTACCGAGCGGGTGATCAAGTATGCGTTCGAGCTCGCATCCGATCCTGCACGGAGAAAGCATCTTGCATCCGTTGACAAGGCTAACGTCATGACCGACATCTACGGGTTTTGGAGGGAGATCTTTACATCGGTTGCGCACGACTACCCGGATGTCACGACCGATTTCAACTTCGTGGACGCCATCTGCATGTGGTTTGTGAAGAATCCGGAGTGGTTCGACGTGTTGGTCACGCCGAACATGTTCGGAGACATCATAACCGACCTCGGCGCGATGATCCAGGGCGGACTCGGGCTTGCACCCGGCGGAAACATCAATCCGGACGGCGTCTCCATGTTCGAGCCGATACACGGGAGCGCACCGAAGCACCGCGGTCTGAACAAGGTCAATCCGACCGCAACGATCTGGGCGGGCGCGATGTTGATCGAAGAACTCGGAGAGCGTGATGCTGCAAACGCTATTGTAGGTGCAATCGAGGACAACCTGCTGGACGGGACTGTCAATACTTACGATCTCGGAGGGCAATCCAAAACGAGCGACGTCGGGGACGATATCGCCAGACGGGTGCGTGCAGGCGTGTAGAGCCGGTTACATAACATAAGATGAACGGCAGGGCAGGAATTCGAGAAGATCTGAAGATCACTAATCTTTGTGCGCACTGAGTTCTTTGCCCCTGCCTTTCCGCCCCTCTCGCTGATCCGCTCCAGCACATCCGACACCACGCCTGAACTCTGTGATCTTATCGTCAAGGAATTCGATCTGGCTTGTGAGGAGTCATATCTTATGCGCCTTTATCCCATATTCATCTCCGATCCCAGTTCGAATCCGCTGCATCTCCTCATGGGACATGTTCTTCAGATCAATATCAGGACGGTTCAGGAGTTTTCGGACCCGTTCTTCTATCTGACTTCTGAGTTCCCCACGCTTTCGCTTCGACTCCTCGTTCTTTGCATCCAGAAAGTTATCATATCCCTGCAAGAGGCTACCGAACTTTTCTCTGTTGAGCCTGGGTTTTTGACATAGCAGCGATAGAACCCGAGTTCATCCGGGTATTGGCTGGATGGCATGAACTCGATACTCATCTTTGCTCCGCCGATTTTTTCAAGTAGGTTCTTGATATCCTCCGCACCCCATGCAACCACCTCACTCTCCTGCTCATAAGGTCCCTCGAAATCAGCGATTAGGAGGGTTCCGTCACCCTTGAGAGCCCGGAGCATGTTTCTCAGAATGTATGGCAGGCAGAGGGGATCGACCTCGTGGAGCAATAATACCGCAGATACAACGTCATACTCGGAATCAAACTTCATAGCGGCTGCGTCTATCTTATCAAGACGTGCATACAGCCCATATTTACGGGCACGCTTCTCTGAGTCATCAAGATATCTGTACGAGCTGTCAGTGCCGTGGTATCTGATATTGCCTATGTTCTGGACGGCGGCAAGGATATCAAGACAGCGACCATTCCCGCAGCCCACATCCAGCCAGTCAATTCTTTCACCGGAAGCTGCGAGGTCGAGGAGCTTATATTTGAGGAACTCCAGAGTCTTGGAGTTGACCTCGCTAGCATCTTATTTGCGTTCTTTCTGGTAGACCGATTTGAATATGTCGCATATCTCGGATTCGAGGTCGGAGAGGAAGGGGATTGTGGTTGTTTCTGGTTGTTCTTCTTTCTTATGGTATATACACTATAAACTCAAACCCCATACACACCCCTTATTGCCAATATCAACCATACATACACTCGGTGTACCTCGACATTCCCCCACCCGAAATATACATCATCGCATTTCTCCTCTGCATCCTTACAGATGCCCCTCTCACCGTGCCTTCGGCGATGCTACGCTTCGCTCCGCATTCCGCATATTTTTGAAGACAACCACAACTGGGGCGCGTTCCGTATAGTGGAAAAAGACAACCTCAGAGACGTTGAGATCAACGAAGTCAACAAGATGCTCTCCTGCAAGGATGAGATTCGCGGCTTCTACACATACCTGTGCGAACATTGTGGAACCGAATTAATAGTCCATTTCGGATGCAATAGCCGAATCTGCTCGAATTGTGGCAAAAATCACACAGATAAATGGGCAAGATCTCTCCAAAACGCGTTATAAACGAAGTTTTTGGATGCAAATTACCTGATTGGAATCATCCGATGCTTAGCCCGAGCTGTAACTGATTTGCACCCGCAGGGTGCTTTCTTGTGATGGGAAAGATCGTTTTGCCATTGTCCACCCAAGTCAGGAACATGCGAGGTGAACCATGCGCCCGGAAGTCTGCCAGATGCCAAAAAGCCTTTAAACTCGGTCAACCATTCCTACGTTATGAAAGACGCTTTTGAGTATTTCAGAACCCACCTTGTAGATATAATGGCTAACTACGAGGGCGAATACATCGCCATCATAGAAGATGATATTGTGGCGCATGGGGTGGATGCTAAAAAAGTTTACAACTCAGCAAAAGAGAAATTTCCACAAAGAACGGTTTTTTTAGGGCAGGTTCCGAGAAAGGAGGCTATGATTCTTTGAAGAGATGTTTTGAGTTTACAGAAGAGATATCCTCCAGTCTTGGCGCTGTTTATAGACCCCTTATGAAAGTTGGACTAAAAGATGTCGATGGGGCGTATCCACTCCAAAAAGGAGGGTAAGGCGTATGCGGGCTTCAATTTACCTAACTCCGGTGCCATGATCCGCTTTGATTCCGACAGATTATCTGGTATCAATTTGGTATCACTTTCTCATACTTTTAAAGTACAAATTAACATATACTACATGTTCTAAAATACTGTTTGTATAAATTTGTAACAACAAGTCGTCGATTTTTAGATAATACCCCATTTACCCTCTGATTTGGAGGGGATACAAGTCAAACCCCTTTCTGTTTTACAATAAAAACA
>DAWR01000209.1 GCA_002506015.1 Candidatus Methanogasteraceae archaeon UBA261
GTTTGCTAATACGTTTTTTTCCACATACTGTTACTTTGTGAGGACTCTTCTTACATCATTCAGCCACGATATATCGGAGGAATACAAGTGTTATTGCACGTCTTTTCAGTTTTTTCTTCGGTTTATTGGTTTGTGTGTGTTGTAAGTGTATAGAATTTTAATTTTGTCTTTTATCAGCACTATAACCTTCTGTTCTCCAGCTTCTCTATATAATACTCAGGTCGTACCAGCCCTTTTTCTTCGTTTCAAAACCCCCTAAATCCCAAAGTTATTGAATCAATCAAATCCAACACAAAACATAACACCCACCCCCACACCAATACATCAACCACAAAACAAGAACAAATCCCATACAACTACTTCACTCCACACCCCAAAAAGAATCAATGTTCAGAACAAAATCACAACAACTTAACTTAAACAGATCAAAAACCAAAAATATCATTCAAAACGCAACATACCCAAAACCATAAATCTAAAACTGTATCAAATCCCCAACCGATTGATTACACCATAAACAAGACAACACAATCAAAAAACACGCTCAAACCCAACCACACCAAAAGTAACAAACTAAATATAGATCACACAATTAGAATGCCCTGTTTTTCCAAAGTGGGTCCGTGATTTCTAAAATCCGTGGATGATCCATGGTAGTGTTATCATTAGGAGGAAGGATGAGAATATTGCGACTGCGAAGAGTGTGACGATCTTGCGGGATAGTTTTTCGGAGCGGGCTTCGTCTTTCAGGCGCAGGTTGAAGATGCTGCCCAGTGTGTCCTTGAAAACGTGTCCACCGTCAAGGGGTACTGCTGGTAGACAGTTGAAGAGTCCTACGTAGAAGTTGATCCAGCCGATCCAGAGGGCGGCAGTAGCTATCCAGAATATTGCGTTTCCGAATGGTTCTGCTGTTCCGATTGGGTCGTAGAAGTTGATCAGGACGTCGCAGCCGGGGAAGCCTTCACCTCCAAGTCCCATGATTGGAAGGGTGAAGATGATGAACCAGCCTTCGATGCCTGTGAGTTTGGAGGGGATGCTTTGTAGTGCGTGAAGGTATTCTTTTGCAGGAAATTCGCCAATAGTAGCCCCGTTAAAGACAATACCTCCGTTTAGAAGAGGTGAGATTCCCAGGAAACCTTTTTCAGATCCATCGGGGTGTACACCCAGGGTTATATTGAAGATTTGGCTATGGTTGCAGGTTCTATTGAATACTTCAACTTGAACATTTTGGCCTGCGATAGTATCATTCATGAAACTGGCAAAATCTGCAAAAGAGTCGATTCGCTCACCGTCAATCTGCTTTAAAACCATGTTATTAGAGAGTCCGGATGATTCGGCAGCAGAATCACTCACAACACGGTCGATCACGAGACTTATCTCTTCATCACAACTTCTCCCGATAGGCAGGCTTATGTTCCTCGCACCACCATCGCCCATCACTCGAAGTGTCATGTCCGAACCAGGAGCCACGCCACTTGTTTCGAGGATGAACTCGCCGGCAGATTCGACTTTCACGCCATCCACATGTGTGATTGCCATGCCAGATTGAAGCCCGGCAACTTCGGCAGTAGAGCCATCTGCAACACTAATTATCATCACCTTTTCAGACGGCGCGATGGCACCAATTGCACCGAAGAAGATGGTGAATGCAATTAGGGCTGTGACGAAATTGGACATCACGCCTGCGGAGAGTATGCGCATTCGCTCACCTTTGCTTGCAACTCCTTCACCGCCAGTCCCTGACTTATCTAGAAGTTGTTCTTCGTCAGGCTCTGCAAAACCACCGATTGGTATTGGTGCTAAGAGAACACCCATGGATTTGACTCGAACACCTTCTACTTTGCAGAGAACTGCGTGCGAGAACTCGTGAACGATGAGGGTGACTGCCAGAGCAAGGATGCCCCATGTAAGCGGTATGAATTCGCTTAAGCCAGGTATTAGAAAGATGTTCCTTGGTTCGTTGAATTTTCCAGGTTCTGGGATTGTCCCGCTGTAAAGTTGCGTAATGAAGACATAATCTGCGAGTACAACGATTGCAAGCATTGAAAGCATGCCGATGAACATTACAGGCACGCCAATACTTGCAAAAGCTCTCCAGAAAGACTTTGCTCTCCCAAGAAAATCCAGAAGACCTTGACCACGCATTGTCCGCACCATCAAAACCGGGCCCCAAGCCGTGATGTTATATTTCTCAAGAATGCCTCTTTTATCCAGAAAAGCTACAAGAGCCCAGTACAAAACAAAGAGATAAATGTACAGAAAGATATGCTTCAAACTCAACCACCAGTAAACGCTTAACTCCGTTTGCGTTAACTATCCAGTACAGGAAAGTTTATACTTTCCTATACATCCAAAAAGATGGAACAGACATTAATACGTATCACAAACATGACGCATATACACTGAACCACATATATATAACCACTGACAGCAAAAAGGAGAGAGAAGAACAGTAAAAAAAATGCTTTTTGGATTGTTGGATATGCGATCTGTAATCATTGATGGGTACGTGGACGAACCAGCATGTCTCGGCGTCCCACCATATATATCACCTTACCCGAGATATATTGCAGGAGCCCTGATCGACGCTGGAGTATCAGCCCATGACGTGCACTACTACACTATCGACCAACTCCGATCCGAACCCAGGATCATAGAAGTTATGGATCGAGCAGACCTGATTGCTGTAATCGCTGGTCTCACTGTCCCAGGCCGCTACTTAAACGCAAACCCGATCACTCTCCCTGAAATAGGAGACTTCATCGCACGCTACAATGAAAAAATCATCATAGGAGGACCGGTGCGCCTCAATCAGGAATCGGTTCTGAGAAACGAGTGTGTGGCAAAGAAAGACCTTGAAGCACGAATCTTTGACCGCCTCACCGAGAAAAGCGATACAGACCGCTGGCGCACAACAACAGAGATCAAACGATGGAGCGTGAAAGGCGCACACATAATACGCCAACACCCAAGTTTTCCAAACAACATGTGTGAAATCGAGACATACCGTGGATGTACCCGGGAGACACACTGCTCCTTCTGCACAGAACCACTCTACCAGAACTCCTCCCGAGAAATCCTTGAAGTCGTAGACGAAATAAAAGCACTCTACGATTTCGGTGCAAGATACTTTAGACTCGGCAGACAACCAGACCTATTCACCTACAAGGGAATTGAAACCAATGACGGATTCAAACCAAACCCCTCTGCAATAGAAAAACTCTACAAAGGCATCAGAACAGCCGCACCAGAACTCCGAGTGCTTCACATGGATAACCTCAACCCAGCAACCATCACAGAATTTCCAAACGAATCAAGAGAGATTGCAAAGACCATAATCAAACACCACACCCCAGGCGATGTAGCCGCAATGGGCGTTGAAAGCGGCGACCCATCAGTCATCCGCAAAAACAACCTCCAACTGCATCCAGAAGACGTGATAAAAGCCGTTGAACTAATAAACGAAGTAGGATCCAGAAGAGGCGAAAACGGACTACCAGAACTCCTACCAGGAATAAACCTCCTCCACGGACTGAAAGGCGAGAGCAAAAGAACATATCAACACAACCTCGAACTGCTACAAACAATCCACGACAAAGGTCTTCTACTCCGCCGAATAAACATAAGAAAAGCAATAAAATTCAAAAACACACCACTCGAAGAGACCAAAACCCATATTAACAAAAAACTCTTCCACAACTACCGAAATACAATCAAAAGAAAAATCGAAGTACCAATACTCAAGCAAATAGCACCAAAAGGCACCACACTAAAAAACATCCTAACCGAAACACACCACGGCCAAATCACACTCGGACGCCAAATAGCATCCTACCCACTACTAATAAAAATACGGGGAAAACTGAAACTCAGAATCTTCATAGACGCAGTAGTAACAAACCACAACCACCGCTCACTCACAGCCATACCAATAGAAAAACAACACAACAACCACCCCTAACATAACAAAAACTATAAAGGAAGAGAAATAATAAAATTCCCGTCGCAACGATGCCGTCGTGGCTCAGCCTGGAAGAGCGGCTGATTCGTAATCAGCAGATCGTGGGTTCGAATCCCACCGGCGGCTTGGCGCGGTGTTTTGGAGGGGGTAGGGGCTATCAAAATGAGTAGACCACTTTATATCAACCCTGCTGATGCTACTCATACTACTTCCACTAATTCTTCGCCATATATTCCTTGATTGCAGCATGCAGCGCATCCGCGGCGAGATTTGAGCAGTGCAACTTTGATTCAGGCAGCCCGTCCAGCGCATCAGCGACCGCGTCTCTTGTGATTGCGAGACCTTCCTGAAGCGTCTTTCCGAGTGCAAGTTCGGTTGTCATGCTCGCTGTTGCGATCGCTGCGCCGCATCCGAAGGTCTTGAATTTAACATCGGAGATCCTGCCGTCTGTAACTTTGATGTAGACGTTGGTCACGTCCCCGCAGACCTGATTGCCTACCGTTCCAGCCCCGTCTGCATCCGGAATCTCGCCGACGTTTCTCGGATTCATAAAATGATCCATCACTTTTTCCGTGTACTCTATCGCAATTCCAATCACCTAACCACTACTGCTACCCCTACTGCTGCCCTTGCTGACAAGCGGCGATATTGCGCGTAATTTGCCAACGATTTCAGGAAGCACTCCGAGCACGTATTCTATATCCTCTGACGTGTTCTCTCGTCCAAGTGTGAAACGGATCGAGCCGTGAATATTCTCGGGAGCGAGCCCTATTGCAAGTAGTACGTGGGATGGGTCTTTTGACGCCGATGAGCACGCAGATCCGGTGGATACTGCAATCCCCCTGAGGTCAAGGTGCAGGAGCATCGCCTCCCCTTCAACAAAGTCAAATCTCAGATTCACGTTGTTCGGGAGCCGCTTTGTCGGATGCCCGTTCAGGTGCACATCATCGATTGTGTCCATCACCCCGTTAATCAACATCTCCCTCAGATTGGTGAGGTGCCTGGTATCAGACTCGAATCGCTCAATAGCAAGCGATGCCGCCTTTGCAAAGCCAACGATCCCTGCAACATTCTCAGTTCCCGACCGCAATCCGGACTCGTGCCCACCGCCATGCATCAGCGGCTCGATCTCTGTTCCATCCCGCACATACAGGGCTCCAACGCCCTTTGGACCGTATATCTTGTGCGAGGAAAGCGACAGCATGTCTATATTCATCTTCTGCAGATCGGTCTCGGTCTTTCCGAATGACTGAACCGCGTCGGTGTGGAAGAGAACTCCGTTGTCCCGTGCGATTGTGCCGATCTCTGCGATCGGTTGAATCGTCCCGATCTCATTATTCGCATGCATGATCGAGATTATCTTTGTGTCATTGCGGATCGCAGATTCAATGTTGCCGGGATCAACCAGCCCCCCGGAATCAACCGGTAGGTATGTTACATCACAACCATGATTCTCCAGATACCGGCACGTGTTCAGGATCGCGGGGTGCTCAATCAAACTGGTGATGATATGCCCCGTTTCGACTCCTTTCAGTGCAAGATTATCCGATTCAGTGCCGCCTGATGTGAAAAAGATCTCGCCAGTCTCTGCGCCCAGCGCATCTGCAACTGTCTGTCTTGCAGCGCCCAGCGCGTGCATAGCGTCGCGCCCGAACGAATGCAGACTTGATGCGTTGCCGAAAGTTTCGGCAAAATACGGAATCATCGTCTGCACGACCTCGCGATCCACCGCGGTTGTGGCTGCGTGGTCTAGATAGATTCGTTTCATGTTATATCTTGATCTGACTGTCTGAAAAACCTCTCTCTATAAGTATTCCTTTGATACGATCTTTGTGGTTCCCTTGTAATTCGATTGTCTCGTTCTTCACAGTTCCGCCGCACGCAAATCTGGATTTCAAGAACGTCGAAAGTTCATGCAGATCGATATCGTGCGGGTCCATCCCATCGATGACCGTTACCTCTTTTCCGTATCTGCGCCGTCTAACCTTGACCGTAATCCACTGCTGTTCTTTTGCAACTTCCTCGCAGATGCATAGTTCCTTGGGAAGCCCACATACGATGCACATTTCTGAACTCATTGTCTGGATGCTACCTCCAATAGCTATGTATTGTAGTGAATGCTAAAATCACTTTGGCATGATGATATTAAAAGATGATGGTACGCGTATCGCAAGTAACACTGAGTGTGTGCGTAGTGCGATTTACATGATGCGCGGGCTCATGTTCAGACGAAGCATACCCGATGATTACGCCATGGTTTTCGTATTCCCAAAACCGAAGAGAGTCTCTGTGCATACCCTCTTCATGCGGTTTCCGATCGATGTAATCTTCCTTAACGGTGATAAACGAATCATTGATATCACAAGATTGGACCCGTGGATCGGTTACAGGTGCGTCAAGGATGTTTCATACATGCTGGAGGCCAATTCCGGAACCGCATACCGGCATGGACTCGTTAAGGGGATGAAACTGGTTTTTGATGCAGTCGCAACATCTATAAGTGATCATGCATAACGATATGACCTAACAATATGCAGGTCGATAATATGTTACAGGTTTATGCAAATGGCGATTTTGTTCCACAGGATCAGGCAGTGACCTCGATCTATGATCATGGCTTCTTATACGGTGATGGCGTCTTCGAAGGGATACGCGCATACAATGGGCGTGTCTTCCGGCTGGATGAGCACATCGATCGCTTATACGACTCGGCAAAGGCGATCATGCTGGATATCCCGCTCTCAAAGGGCGAGATGAAAGATGCAATCCTTGAGACGATACGGGTCAATGATCTGCGGGATGCATACATCCGTCCGATCGTGTCGAGAGGAGTTGGAGATCTTGGTCTCGACCCGAGAAAGTGCGAGAGAGCGAATGTGTTCATTATATCTCAGTCGTGGGGTGCGATGTACGGCGATCTGTACGACAAGGGGCTAACCGCGGTCACAGTTACGGTGCGAAGAAATGCACCTGAATCGTTGTCCCCGAATATCAAATCTCTGAATTATCTCAATAACATCCTTGCAAAGATCGAAGCAAACTACAAGGGCGGGGATGAGGCGATCATTCTTGATATACGCGGGAATATCTCCGAAGGATCCGGTGACAACATCTTTGTTGTGAAAAGGGGAATAATCGCAACTCCGCCGGTCATGAACAACCTGAACGGAATCACGCGCGCTGCCGCAATTGAGATTGCCCAAGATCGCGGCTACACAGTGCGGGAAACTGATCTGGGCTTGTTTGATCTGTACACCGCAAATGAGGTCTTTGTGACAGGCACCGCAGCCGAGGTTGCGCCGATCACCCTAATCGATGGGCACCCGATCGGTGATGGATCTATCGGACCGATCACGAAGGTGCTGCTGAAGGGCTTTCAAGAGCTGACACAAAACGAAGGCACGCCGATTTAGATAAGAGCGCCCGTGTAGATTGTGGGCAGCTTGCACCGATCGCGCAGAACGGAAGAGTCGTCTGTAATGAGAAAAGGACACTGTACTGTAACCCCTCTCTGCGGTATGGAAACCACCGACGTTGCGAACTGCAACTGGTGACCCAGGGACCAAAATTGGCATGTTGGTGCGGAAGACGAAGTGTTTCTCAAAACGGGGGTGGCGGCTGGAATGTTCGATTGTGCCTACTGAACCGAAATAAATCCGTGGTAAAACTTACAGAACAACTAAAATCCGGCACTGTCTAATAATCCGGAGATTTCACCGATTTTAGGATTCGTAGCATTCATATACCTGTGTAATCCGTGATGAAATCACGAATACAGACGAATTACACGAATTTGGTTGCCACAAGATCCGTGTAGTTCACTGAACAGTCTGTGTTGTGTCATGTTGCACATCCGACCAACCATTACAGAAAAGATTGATATGACACGGATACCGAACTTGTGACTGAGGGGCAATTCCGGTGAAATGAACCGGAAATGCAGAATTCTCACACAAGGAGGTCAACACCAATGGACACAAAATTTGTATTTTCGAACAGCCTGGAATGGAATGAGGGATATCAGGCAACCATGTCGTTTGGCGAGAAAGCAAGCTTCGAGTTTGCCACGCCACCTGAATTCCGCGGTCCTGAAGGCTTCACCAGTCCCGAAGAACTGTTTGTCGCCTCTGCGAATGCATGCGTTCTCACAACATTCATCGCAAGAACAAAGAAGGCAGGGATCAACATCCTCGCGTATGAGTCCAGCGCGGATGGCACGCTGGAAAAGGTGGATGGACATTTGCTCTTCACGACAATCGTTGTGAAACCACGGATAAAGACGGATGGCGACAAAGAAACCGTGAAGGATATTGTGGAGCAGGTCGAAAAAGGAGCTCTCGTGCTGAATTCGATGAAGACTGTGGTCACGATAGACGCGATTATCGAATGAGAAACGCTGACTTTGACCAGTTTGATTTCAAGGCGCCGTGGATGCCACAGGAACTCTACGATCCGGTGCTGGAATTTAGAGGGGGCATGCCATAGAACAACGGCTATGTGTTTCACGAGTGGAGCCAGATGTATTTGGGGTGTATGGCTACCGGGAGGGCTGAACTGATCCATTGACGCGAAGGAGGGGGTTACACGACTTTTTATTATTTTCTGGGTGCATTGGATAGCCTTATGTAAGCACAACTGCCAGAATGGGGCACAATTGGTCCAAAAAGGTGATTACACTCTTAATCTGCGTTAATCAGTGGCAAATAAAACTTTTATCCACAAATTAACACTGATTTCACCAACCCAATCGTCCAGTGTTTGCAGGATTGGCATCACGTCTTTCAACCGACCAGAAGAGAAACTTTCAGGACCCTTTGAGACCCCTTGATGCATGAAAATGACAACATTGTCCTACTAAATTAAAAAGACTTGACCATCCCGTGATTGTTGCAATGGAACCACATCTCAACTACGTCATCCGCGCGATCCGTCCCGAGCTCGGGCATGCCATCGCGCCAGCTGCACCACCCCGCAATGAATTGCGGGGCAGCCCCGTTCTTCTTATATACTCACCTTGATGCCGTACGAACCAGTACCGCTATGGCTATTGTAATGTTGGACATGGACGTAATACGTAGCAGACGTGAGGTCAGCGACGATTTTCGCGTTCAAACCGCTACCGCTGTCATCATCCCGGTCAATTAGCTTTGTTTGACTGTCGGGACCGTAGAGCGACATCACAACATCCGTTCGCCCCTCGGTCTCAATCGTATATTGACCGGCTTTTACCGCAGTGAACTTATAGGTGTGCTTCTCCCCTGGCAGACTGATTTGAGCTGCAGTGGCTACTGTCTCAACAACCGTGAGTTCAACAAAATCACCATTCGGTGGAATGGTGGGTGCGGCAAAAGCTCTTCGATTACGAAAATCATCAGATACAGGTCCATACTCGTTGTACTGTGGCTTTTGATCCGATTCTATCAACTCACAGATCGTACTGTGCAGGTCATCAAGAGTTCCCTGAAATGCACCATCGCTCCATGCATCACATAACGCCATAGTGAAAGCGCCGCCTTTTCGATACCCAGCCGAACCAAAACCGTCACGGCATCCGCCTAAATGGATAAGCTGTGCTTTCATCTCAACTGCTTTCTGTGCTTTTCGTGCCACAGGTCTAAATATCGCCTCTTCATTTACAGGTACAGTCATCCTCCCTCTGTAATTTGTTCCGGAATTGCAACTGTCACTTAACATAATGATGTGAACACCCGATTCGAACTTTGTTAAAGCTTCGTGTATTTCGTCATCAATTATTTGTTCACAATAAGCGACAAGCGTCTCATCCTTACCATCCAGTTCGTCTCCGTTATGATCCGGCTGCTGTCCCCCATGACCCGAATAATAGAAAACAAAGATATCACCAGCCACCCTATTTTCAGCAGCACGATGCAACGAAGAAAGAATCGCCTCGCATGTTGCCTCCTCTGTTTTCAACGTCTGTATCTGATATCCAAGGGGTTCTAGTATTCTTGC
>DAWR01000154.1:0-1471 GCA_002506015.1 Candidatus Methanogasteraceae archaeon UBA261
GAAAGACGTGGGGACGTGGGTTAACGAGACATTTCACATCTCTCTTGCCTTTCTCGCTTCACCCCTTGTACTCCCCTAAGGTGACCTCTCGTATCCGGTCAGCAGTCTTCGGTCCGACCAGTTCCACCTTCAGGAGCTCATCTCTACTCGCGCTCATCACCGCCGCGACCGTTCCGAAATGCTTGAGCAGATTTTTCGCAACAACAGGTCCGATATTTGAGATTGCAGATACTACGTACTCCTGCTGCTCCGGAAGCATCATCGCCGACCGTGTGCCGTGCAGCGCAACCTCACGCGTATTGTCCTGCTGCTCCCTTTTGGCGATTGCCGCAATCATCGCAGCGGTCTCACTGTCATCCCCGCACATAATGATGGGCACGCTAAAGTCGATTGCAATCGTTGCGAGCGCCCCACGCACCGCATTCGGATGAATCTGCCTCTGCCCATAGAGGTCCTGCCCCTCGATTATCAGAAGCGGTCTCTCAAACGTCCGTGCGAGGTCTGCGATCTGCCCGAAGAGTTCACGCCGCCTGTCGATGAGCGACGTCAGAAAGTCGGCTGTCGTCTTCCGCTCGATTCCGACCCTGTCGCTTGGCACATAATCTCCGATCTCGAGCCTCTGCATGGCAACACCGACACCCAGCTCCTCGAGGGCATCGGATACGCCGGATCTGGCTTCCCTGTAATCGACATAGACGACCAGATCTTTCCCTGAGAACTCGCCGAGTTGCTTTTGCTTCTGTTCCCGCTCCTGCACTTGTTTATGTTTCCATCCCGGAGCCTGCGAAACCGATTCCGATTTACGCATCGCCACCATCGTTTTCAGCATCTTCGACTCCTTGCGTGCGCTGATCCAGTAGGACGCCTCGTCCCTTGATCCCCTGGCGATCAGAACGACGATTCTTCCAGCACGCTTTCTTCCGGTCCTTCCCTTCCGCTGAATCGTGCGTATCTCTGAAGGCACCGGTTCATAGAATAGAACAAGGTCAGTTGAAGGGATATCAAGTCCTTCCTCCGCAACCGATGTCGCTACCAGCGTATTGTACTCGCCTGACCGGAATTTTCCGATGATCTCTGCCTGCTCTCTCTGTGTCAATCCTTTGTCCTTGTATTTGCTCGCCTGCCCCACGAATCGGACCGCAGAGACGTCGTCCACGTCTTTGAGTGCGTTTGTCACCATCTCCGCGCTGTCACGGAAGTTGGTGAAGACGATCACCCTCGAATCAGGGTTGCCGCGCAGTTGATCAGAAACGATTCTCCGCACCTCATCCAGCTTCGGATGCTCCTCGTTGCATGCCGAAAGCATCGCAATTGCGGAGCGCATCTCCCGGTCCATTATGAGACGTTTTGCCGCCTTACTCCCGCTTCTTGATCGTGCTTCCGCATTCAAGCGGTCAAAATACTTCCGGAGCGCCTCGACTCCTTGCGTCTCCCCGAGTTCGATTGCATGCCTGATCTTGAAGATCTCTGC
>DAWR01000154.1:1529-2245 GCA_002506015.1 Candidatus Methanogasteraceae archaeon UBA261
AGTTCCCCCATCTTCTCAAACCGATCCGCAAGCACAATTTCCATCGCCTCTTTCATCGCAATAATTCCCTGCGGGATATCAACACGCACCCATTCAATCGCCTTCTCATGCAGATACGGGATCACATCGGAATCGGTCTCGCCCTTCACCTCGACAGACTCGATGTGGAGATTCTCGCAGACCTCGGCAATCATCTCGGGCTCGCTTCCGGGACTTGCGGTTATTCCAAGAACCAGTGGCGACTCTGCGTCCTTGAAATACCGCTCTGCGATGTAGACATACGCGTATTTACCGACCGCACGGTGAGCCTCGTCAAATGTGATATGTGTAACATCCTTGAGATCGATTCTCCTTGCCCGGAGATCGTTCTCGATCACCTGCGGTGTTGAGATGATGACCTGCGACTCTTTCCACATCTCTGACCGCTTATCAGACGAAACGCTCCCCGTAAACATCGTAACCGTGCAGCCGACAAGAGCCTGCCTGAAAAATTCCGAGTGCTGCTCAACGAGCGGTTTTGTTGGCGAGAGGATCAGGGCTTTGCCCCCAATATCGCCTATGCGTGCTGCAATCGCCATCAACGCAACGATCGTCTTTCCGAGTCCGGTGGGCAGCACGATCAGACACGACCCTTTGAGCGCAGAGGAGGTGAGCGCAAGCTGGTACAGACGCTGCTCGATTAAGTCCTTCTTGATCAGCGGATGTGAGATGTACCT
>DAWR01000154.1:2342-4864 GCA_002506015.1 Candidatus Methanogasteraceae archaeon UBA261
GTCAAGATAGATCTGTGATCCATATATCATATTTCAGACGCTGGCATGGATCCAAGGTAACCGTCCTGCTCAGAGAGGCTATCAACATGTATGTTAAAAAAACCATAACCCTCCCAAAAGAACTGGAGGTAGAAGTGGAAGAATATCTTGTGGGCACATATTACTCGAATATCTCAGATGTTATACTGGACGGACTCAGAAAGCTTCTCGCAGAGCATAAAAAAAAAAATGAGATCGGGGTTGCTGCCGCTCTTTACAGAGATGGAAAGATAACAATGCGGGAAGTTGCCGCCATACTTGGAGTTCCTGTGCGAACGGCTCTTCAGGAGCTTGGTGAAAGAGGTGTGTACATCAGGTACGGGATGGAAGAGCTTGAAGAGGATCTTAAATGATCGTTATAAGTGATTCCACCCCTCTCATCCATTTCGGAACGATTGAACGTCTTGATCTGCTTCAAGCCATGTACGGTCAGGTATTCATCACAGGAGCAATATATCGGGAAGTAGTGACAGAGGGGGTCGCTCTTGGAAAAACGGATGCATTTCTTATCGAAAAGGAGATTGGGAGCTGGATAAAGATCGTAAACCCAAAAGACGACCCAGGTGAAATTTGCAGTCGATATGGAATACACATCGGCGAGGCAGAAGCGATCTTGCTGGCGCGAGAATTGGATGCGGATTTGATTTTGATAAATGAGAGAGATGGGAGGCGGGCTGCAAAGAAGACTGGAATTGAGGTGAAAGGAACGATCGGTGTGATTTCAGACTGTATCAGAAAACGTTTCCTGACTGTGGAAGCAGCAGTCGAGATAATGGCTTTTTTTGGTGCCAATCCATACGAGTTCTGGATCGATCCCAAAATTATCGATGTGGCGATTGAAAGTCTATTACGAAGCGCGTGACGATCTGTGGCAGTTCTCAGATAGCTCCCTGCAACCATAAGAAATATATCACCCAAACCCCAAAAACCACTCCAGATGCAGAAAAGAACACTTGTCACATGCGGGCTCCCTTATGCGAACGGTCCGGCGCACATCGGGCATCTCAGAACATATATTCCGGCAGACATATTCGTGAGGTCGCTTCGGAAAGAGGGCAGGGACACGACGTTTGTGTGCGGATCCGATGCACATGGGACACCGATCGTGATCAATGCCGAGGAACTCGGGATAACGCCGACCGAACTCGTGAAACGGTATCACGATCACTTTGATCAGACATTCAAGTCACTAAATATCATTTTCGATAAATTCGGAAGCACGGAATCAGAGACAAACCACAACCGCACAACAGAGATCGTAAACGCGCTGATTTCGAACGATTACGTCTTTTCACAGAATATTGAACTCGCATACTGCCCGACATGCAAACGGTCTCTGCCAGACCGGTACGTCGAGGGGGTCTGCCCTGACTGCGGCTCTGTTGCGCGGGGCGACGAGTGTGATCAGGGCTGCGGCAAGCATCTCGAACCAGGGGAGATTCTGGAACCGGTCTGCAAGATATGCGGGAGCAAGGCAGAATTCAGATCGCAGGAACATTTCTTCTTCAAATTGTCCAAATTTAGCGGATTTCTTTCAGATTATCTCGATACACTCGGCGGGACATCGAACGCGAGGAATTATGCGCGGGGATGGATCGACAAAAAACTGAATGACTGGTGCATCACCAGAAATCTCGAGTGGGGTGTCAGGTTTCCTGGTCACGAGGATCTGGTCGTCTATGTCTGGGTGGACGCACCGATCGGCTATATCTCATTTACAGAGGAGTGGGCAAACGAGAATGGGGTGGACTGGAAGGAGTACTGGATGAACCCGGATGGCGACACGGATATCATCCACTTCATAGGCGGAGACATAATCTATCACCACTGCATCTTCTGGCCCGCTCTTCTCAAGGGCGCGGGATACACGCTTCCGAGAGCCGTTGTCGCATCAGGAATGGTCAAGATCGGGGATAAGACCTTCTCGAAGAGCAGGGGCTACGTTGTCTGGGTGAACGACGATTATCTTGACCACGGCTTTCATCCCGACCTTCTCAGGTACTATCTCGCAAGCTACACCTCACATACAAAGGAACTGAACTTCTCGTGGAAGGTTTTTCAGGAGAAGGTGAACAACGAGCTCGTGGGAACGCTCGGCAACTTCATCTACAGAACGCTCCTATTCGCACAGAAGAACTTCGGCGAGGTTCCTGAGGGGGAGATCGGTTCGGATGTCGTAAAAGAGATTTCAGAGGTGAGAGATGCGGCGATTGCGGCGTTCAACGACTACGAGTTCAAACGCGGAATCGACGTCGCAATGAGCCTTGCATCGTTCGGTAATTCCTATTTCCAGTCGAACGAACCCTGGAAGCTCGTGAAAACGGACAAAGCAGCCGCGGGGAATGTGGTCAGGAACTGCCTTCAGATCGTAAAAGCGCTTGCAATCTTATTTGATCCGGTGATCCCCGCAATCGCAGGTGAGGCATGGAAGCAGCTTGGAATGGGAACAGAACTCGTTGATACGCATTATAACGAAGCAACTG
>DAWR01000173.1:0-3979 GCA_002506015.1 Candidatus Methanogasteraceae archaeon UBA261
CGGTGCCATGATCCGCTTTGATTCTGACAGATTATCTGGTATCAATTTGGTAGCACTTTCTCATACTTTTAAGGTACAAATTAACATATACTACATGTTCTAAAATACTGTTTGTATAAATTTGTAACAACAAGTCGTCGATTTTTAGATAATACCCCATTTACCCTCTGATTTGGAGGGGATACGAGTTTTCATCACCCCGGTTCCATGCCCAACACTGCTTAAAGTTACGGTTCCGGAGAATGCTTAAATTTATTAAGTGGATAGACTAACAAGAAATAGGTGATCATCATGGCTGAAGAAAAGAAACGACATATCATTACAATTGACCCACACAAACTGAAAGAAGGAACGTGTCAGGTTTTAGATGCCGATTGGGGTGATGGACGCAACCTGGCCGCTGTATGCAAAGAAGGGAACAAAATAAAAATTTTCCCGATAGAGCCAACAAGTGCTTAAACAGTCCCATGGTTAATTTGAGAGGGCTACTTCCATTCCATTTTGAATTTCGTAATTCAAAAGAGTCACAGGCAATAACAATCAATACAGATAATTTAAAAGAAGGGGAGTGTAAGATCGTTTCTCGTTGGAACTGGGCTAAGTTTCGTCGTGATAAATACGCTGTCCATTATAAGGATGGAAAGATTGATATAAGCGAAATCAAATAGAACATTCTTTGCCACTCGTGCTTGAAATTTATTCTTTCTCACAAATGGACGGATGGCGCGAATATCTGTGCGATCTGTTCATTCGCGCCATCCAATCGGATCACATCACAGGCAGAAACTTCTCGATCTCATAAGGTGTGACCTGTATCCGGTAATCGTCCCATTCCTGTTTCTTAAGCGCAATGAACCGGTCGAAGGTGTGGTCTCCAAGCGCCCGGCGCACAAGATCGCTCTTCTCGGTCTCGGCAATCGCCTCACCCAGACTTGCAGGCAGCGACTTAACGCCCATATTCTTCCTCTCGGTTTCGCTCATCTTGTAGATGTTCTGCTCAAGTGGCTCTGGCAGCTCATATCCTTTCTCGACGCCTTCGAGCCCTGCTGCAAGCATCACAGCGAATGTCAGGTACGGGTTGCAGACCGGGTCTGCTGCACGGTATTCCATCCGTGTTGCAAGCTCCTTTCCTGGCTGGTACATCGGCACCCGTATGAGTGCAGACCTGTTTCTGCGGGCCCATGCGATGTAGACCGGCGCCTCAAACCCGGGAACGAGTCGCTTGTACGAGTTCACACTCTGGGCAAAGACAGAGCAGATCTCTCTTGAATGGTGGAGCAGCCCTGCAATGTAGCTCTGCGCAAGATCCGAGAGATCGTATTCACATTCCGCGTCGAAGAATGCGTTACGGTTCCCATTGAATAGTGACTGGTGCGTGTGCATGCCTGATCCGTTCTCTCCGAAGATCGGTTTTGGCATGAACGTTGCATAGACTCCAAAGTTCCGGGCAATCTCCTTTGCAACAAGCTTATACGTCATCACATTGTCTGCCATGGCGAGAGCCTCGGAGTATCTGAGATCAATCTCGTGCTGGGAGGGTGCGACCTCGTGGTGGCTATACTCCACACGGATCCCCATCTTCTCAAGCGCAAAGACCGTCTCTCTTCTGTAATCGGTCGCAAGGTCGAGCGGTGTTAAGTCAAAGTACCCGCCCGTATCAAGGACTTCCGGGGCACCCGAGTCCTTGAAGTAGAAGAATTCGAGTTCGGGTCCGACAAACATCTCAAGACCCATCTTCTTCGCCCGCTCAAGGTTTCTCTTGAGAACGTACCTCGGATCGCCCTCATACGGTTTCCTGTCAGGGGTCAGCACATCCACAAACATCCGTGCGGTTGCATCATCCTGCGGTCTCCATGGAAGGATCTGGAAGGTCGATGTGTCCGGCATCGCAACCATATCGCTCTCCTCAATGTCCTGATACCCTGCAACCGACGAGCCGTCAAAGCCCATTCCGTCAGTGAGCGCGTTTTCGAGTTCCGCTTTCGTGATCGCAAAACTCTTCAGAACTCCCATAATGTCTGTGAACCACAGCCGGATGAACTTTACGTTCTTCTCCTCGACTGCGGTGAGCACATCGTCTTTTGTCATGGTCATGTTCATCACCTGTTATCAGTTAAGTAACCACTACCCCCTTACCGTATATTCATATATAACGGTTATGGTCAAAGTGTGCCAAGAAATGTTTCACCGATGGGGTGTGGTCAAATGTGATCGGACCCAAAATGTGTGCAGGTGAATATTGCATCAGTGAGGCTTATGGGGCAGTTTCCAGCCATCACCGGTGGAATTGGAAAGGGCCTCGTATTGTTTTCGAATCCCCTTCGCGTGCGACCTCTCTAATTCAGAAATTGTACCCCTTTTCGCCGTGCTGCGTCTGATCAAGCCCGATATTCTCCTCGCTTACAGAGACCTTGAGTCCCAGCGTCTTATCCAGAACAAAGCCGATCCCTATTGTGCAGACAACTGCGTACACCATCGTAATCGCGGCTCCTTCGAACTGCAGGAAAAGCTGGTATGGGTTACCAGAGAGTAGCCCCGCAGCACCAACAGTCGCAAACACGCCGGTCAAGAGTGCGCCTGTGGTTCCGCCGACACCATGAACGCCGAAGACATCAAGCGAATCATCGTACCCAAGCTTTCCTTTCAAAATCACTGCATTGTAGCAGACAACCCCTGCAATAGCCCCCATAGCGATTGCAGCCACCGGCGTCACGAATCCGGCTGCGGGCGTTATCACCACGAGACCCGCAAGAATTCCTGTTGCAAACCCGAGCGCAGTTGGTCGTCCTGTGCCCCACCATTCCGCAACCATCCAGGAGAGTCCGGCTGCGGCTGGTGCAACAAACGTTGTTATGAATGCGAGCGCTGCGATCTCGTTTGCAGCAAGTGCGGAGCCCGCGTTAAACCCGAACCAGCCGAACCAGAGGAGTCCGGTTCCGATGAGTGTGAGTGTTACGTTGTGCGGCTTTATGACATCCACGCCGTAACCCTTCCGTTTGCCAAGGAAGACGAGGATCGCGAGTGCTGAGATTCCGGATGTGATGTGAACAACTGTTCCGCCTGCAAAGTCGAGTGCATCATCTGTCAAAAACCCGCCGCCCCAGACCCAGTGGCAGACCGGTGCATAGACAATCAAGCTCCAGAGCGTGATGAACGCGATGTAACTCTTGAACTTGATACGCCCGACAACAGCACCCGAGATAAGCGCGGGCGTTATGATTGCAAACATGCCCTGGAACGCAACGAATGCATACGTTGGGATCGTTCCTGTCGTTGAATTGTGGTCGATTCCTTGAAGGAAGATGTGGTCAAGTCCGCCGACAAACCAGTTTCCCGGGCTAAATGCGAGCGAATACCCAACAACAACCCAGAGCACAGCAACGATTCCCATAACGACGAATGAGTGCATCATGCTGCTTAAGACGTTCTTCCGCCGAACCATCCCGCCGTAGAAGAGCGCAAGTCCGGGGAGCATGAATAGGACGAGCGCTGATGAGATCAATACCCACGCGGTATCTGCAAAGACAATAGCCATTTTTTGTAACCTCCTATAGCCTCAGATCGCGTCAGAACTGGTTTCGCTGGTACTGATCCTTACAACATCCTCAAGAGGCAGGACAAATATCTTGCCGTCCCCAATCTCACCTTTCTCGTTTGTCTTCGCTCCCTTCTTGATGGCTTCGATCGTTGGTGCGAGAAAATCGTCGTTTACCGCTATTTCGAGCTTGATCTTTTCAAGAAGGTTTACCTCAAGTTCAACTGCCCGGTATACCTCTAAATATCCTTTCTGAGCGCCATATCCCGATACTGGTGATACGGTCAATCGGTTCACCTCAACCTTCTGGAGCGCCCTCGTGACAGAATCGAGTCGTTCCGGTCGTATTATTGCTATGACGTATTTCATAGGTCTTCGGAAAGTGATTACCTTATAACATTAGTTAAGGGTTTCTATCACAAATAAAATGGGTCATGAAATATA
>DAWR01000173.1:4028-5128 GCA_002506015.1 Candidatus Methanogasteraceae archaeon UBA261
CATGAACGCTGTTATCGGGCTTGAGGACGGGACGATCCTGCACGGCACTGGTTTTGGCTCCGAATGCGAGGTCTCAGGAGAACTTGTTTTCACCACCCAGTTCACAGGATACGAAGAGGCGCTGACCGATCCGTCGTACAAGGGACAGATCCTGATGTTTGCGTACCCTTTAATCGGCAATTATGGGGTTAACCCTGACGCGTTCCAGTCATCCGGGATGCAGGCAGAGGGGCTTGTCGTGCGGGAGGCGTGCGACCACCCGTCACACCATCAGCACAAGGAGAGCATCCACGAGTTTCTGGAGCGTGAGGGCAAGCCCGGAATCGCGGGAATCGACACCCGGCACCTCACAATCAAGACGCGAGAGCATGGCACACTCCGTGCTGCGCTGATCGTAGACAGTGGCAGCAGCGGTATCGATGGGGAATATGCCGTGGAACTCGCACGCGAGCAGCCCGATATATCCGGAATCGACCTGATCTCACAGGTAACGTGTAAGAGACCGTACCACATCGAGGGCATCGGGAAGAAAGTTGCGCTCATCGATCTCGGGATCAAACAAAACATCCTCCGGAGTCTCAGAGAGCGGGGGCTCGATATCTCGGTGTTTCCAGCCACCGCAACCGCAACAGAAGTCATGTCCGCAGGTCCTGACATCCTATTTCTCTCAAACGGACCCGGTGACCCCACACAGGCTAAAAGCGCAATCAGCGCGGTGGCAGAACTTGCCGGCACGCTGCCAATCACGGGCATCTGTCTCGGGCACCAGGTGATAGCGCTTGCACTCGGGTGCGAGACATACAAACTCAAGTTCGGGCACCGCGGTGCAAACCAGCCTGTCAAGGACCTGCGAGATGGGAAGGTCTACATCTCATCACAGAATCACGGTTTTGCCGTTGATAAGGGCTCAATTGAGGGAACCGGAATTGAGATTACGCAGATCAACACGAACGATAACACAATCGAGGGATTTGAGCATCCCAATCTCGATGTCCTTTCGGTGCAGTACCATCCTGAGGCGCATCCGGGTCCACGGGATACTGAGATGTGGTTCTTCGACCGCGTCGCGAGAATGGCGGGTGAATAGAAACTTATGCAGA
>DAWR01000022.1:0-5631 GCA_002506015.1 Candidatus Methanogasteraceae archaeon UBA261
TTCCGGGGAATTAACGCACACCTGTGTCTGCTGCGCAATCGTTTGTATCATGAGTGCGTCGAGCGAGTCCACCCTGCCGTCGCGATTCACATCGGCACGCTCTGGATCCGGGGCTACGCTCCCGGCAGCCATCCGGAGTGCGAGAAGCGAGTCTTCTGTCGTGATTCTGCCATCGTTATCCACATCGCCTGCGATGTCAGCCGATATCGGTGTGCTGAATGCTGCGAGAGCTATCAGCAAGCAGTAGATTGCGTATCTCATTTTCATCCCATATCCCTTTCCGTTTCTGTTTCAATCGGATTAATCACAAATTCAATCGCTATTGTTGTGAGTAGCAGCATTTCTGATGATATGTAGTTCTTTATCATCGATGCCTTGAAGTACAGGATGATCTTGTAATATAAACGTTATGGTTTGTATGATGTGCAGGCTGATTGTTGTCGGTTTGGCGGAGTTATTCGCGGGATCCGGACTATCGATATCACGCACGTCCTCACACAACCAGCAGCACAGCTATGAACAACGCATCAATAGCGAACGTTGCGGCAGCATTTATTGCGACGGTCTTGCTGCCAAGCCTGGGACCGAAGAGCGATACATGCAGCGGCAATGAATGTTTCGCAGACCTTGCCGATAGCGTGACCACGTTGCCAAGCAATAATGCGATCAACACACCTTTCGCAGTGATTGCTCCTTCGCTCAGAAGACTGCCTGCGAGAATTATCCCTGCATACGAATTTACAACCGCTGTTGCAGTGATCAGGGCGACTTCGCTCTCCAATCCCAGAATACGCGTGATGGGATCTATAACTGCAGAGAAAGACTCGAAAAAGTTCAGTTCAAACGCCACAGATACCAGAAACAGGGTGATAAACATCGTGGGTACGATTCTCCTGAGCAGTTTGTACGTGCCCTCAGCGCTTTTTTTCGAGGCACTGCGACCATCCGGAGCGCGAGAACCATGCGGGTTGTGCGGATTGGTTGAATTGGCTGGCGTGGCTGAATCAGCCGGATCAGAACCGGATATCTGAGCATTCTGTGAAAAACGACCGTCTTTCATCCATAATCTCGCAAGAATCACCCCGATGCAGGATTTCAAGAACGAAACGAGACCCACTATGCAGACATAGATTGAGCCAGTGGTAAAACCAAGAAGGGGGATCACGACAGGTATAAAAAACGTGAATAGGTGTGAGAGGATGCTTGGAAAGGAACTGATCATTGTAGTCGCAATGACCTCTCGCTCGGGGATTATCTTCTCCTTCAGTCCGTCCACGAGTATGGAATAGCCGGCAGTGGTGCTGAATGTGCATGTCACAACTGACATGGCAGATATCGTGTGAATCTTCGCAATACTCGCGAGAGGGCTTGTTAGCCAGTCGAATTTTTTCATCAGCCCGGTATTGACCGCAAAACTCGTCACAAAGATGCCGATGGCTACTATCGGGACTATCTTTGCCGTATAGTGGGCGGCATAGACCAGAGCGGTGTATGTGATGTCAATTGCCATTATACCTACCAATCTCCTGCAGCTACCTTTTTCGTCGTCATCTTGATCAGCAGGTATATGAATAGCGGAGCACCCATCAATGTTGTTACCACGCCCGCCGGGACGATAACCATTCTTGCCACAATTTCTGCTCCGATAAGCAATATCGCACCGAAAAGACCGGATGCTGGAATTACAAATCTATAATCCTCTCCGGTAGTCACACGACAGAAATAAGGTGCCATCAGTCCAACCAGTACGACTCGTTCAGGGGTTGCCCATCTACGGCGTGATACGCCAAGGATTATGAATGTGGCCATCAGGGCAGATACGAGGGCAGTTCCCATCACGAAAAGCTCAATTCCGGAAGAGCCTCTCCCGGAGATTATGGCAAGAGGTGTGCCGAATGCTGCTGCTGATGAAATTCCGAGTGTGTAGGGATCAGCAAGCGGATTTCTGAGTGCCCACTGCATCATGCTACCTGCGAGTCCGAGAGCGATGCCTGCGCCGATGCCCATGAAGATGCGGGGAAGTCTCTGGTTCCACACAACTACTTCAGCAATCCATCTCGACTCGGAGTGATCCGGGAAGAACCTGTGAAGGATCGCAAAATAAACATCCCACACAGAGAGGTCTGCAGGTCCGAGTGCTGTGGAAATGCCGGCCAGTACGACCGTTATGAACAGAAGGAATAACACAAAGTATACATTTCTCCCGGTCGATACACTCTTCTTCACCAGTAACCACTCCCCTGCATAATCAAGAGTCGTCTTCCGGGTGCTGATGCTGATGCTGATGCTCTTTCAGGTGCACCCCAACCCATTCAGGCAGGCTCGCTTCAGGGTAGCTGTCAAAATCCGGAATATACGGTTTAATATCCAGAATAGGGGTCTCATTCAGCGCGTCCAGTCCTTTCACCATGACTCTTCCGCTCTCAGGCGAAAAATCCAGGAGTTCCACGACCGATAGCCCGATAGGGTTGGGTCTCACAGGCATCCTCGTGGCAAAGACCTTCACATGAGCGGGCTTGTGGTTGTGGTTGTGCTGATGGTGATCATGGTGATCATGAGAATCATGGCGGTGATCATGCGCAGGCATCTTCCACTCACCGGATTTGTGGATCCAGAAAAGGACGATTATGTGGGAATAACCATCCAGACCACTTATTTTCCTGGCATGTTCCGGGTAAAGCGCTATTGTAGAAACATCCTCGTTCCAGCCCCCCGTTCCAGGGGGATGCGGCACCTCGCCGAAGCTGTGATATCCTGACTCGATCTGCCCGATCGGGTGTAGTGCAAAGCTCTCACGGTGCGTCTCCGGAGTCATTTACACAACCTCCGGGACAGACGGGCACACAAACACCCCATTTTCATCAAGATCGTAGTCCAGCCGCTGAAACCTTGTCAGATACTCCTGATGAAACGCCTCCGGATCCAGGTCCTCGAATAAGTCCGGATAGAGCCACTTTGCCATGTATGTGGCACCAACGAAGTTGGCTGTGCTGCCCACAAGATCCATATCGATCAGATATGTCCGGTTCTCCGCAACAGCGGTCATACCCTCCCATCCGGAACGGCTCATGATCCGTTCTCGCTCCTGTCCCAACGCCTGCGGGTCGTCTTCTCCGTATCCGCAGAGACCGGTTTTACACCGCACCGTCTTCACAATCAGATCAGGGTTCTCTTCAATCAGCCATTCACAATCTACCTTAACGATCGGTTTCTCGGAGAACCGCGGCAGATCAGAAGCGATATTTACGCCACCTGCCGCCACACATATCTCATGACCCGATGAACCCGTGGCAAAAGCTATGTAATCCTCAGAGTACTCGATGTACACCCGTTCCCGGTCGCCATCAGGGATATCACTCACCCGGTCCCAGATCGTTTCATCGAGGTATTCCTGATAGAAGTTACAGAACTCCTGAGCGTCCTCCGTATTACCAAGAATGTACCCAAGCATCCGTATATTCTTCGTCATTACTTCCAGCCGTCCCATGTCCCAGCAGGTGACTGCGATTGTGTCCGGGAGTTTATTCTCCAGATTGGTTCCCATCGATTTTAATTTACCAGTGAAAATTATATCCGGATTCAACTCAAGGATTCTCTCGAGATCTGGTGTGGACGTTAATCCGGCGGATGGAAGCTTGCTCAATTCCGGAAAGAACGTCTCCCGCGCCTTTATGTCCGATGAAACTCCAACCACCCTCTCTTCGGCTTTTACTATCTTTATGGCCTCGGCATCGGGGTATGTGAGGACAACTATCCGTTCAACCGGCTTATTCACAGTAACCGTTCTGTCGGCAGAATCCATAATCGTTATCTCCTTCTCTTTTCCCAGAATGATCAGTTCGATCTGGGTCACGTCCTGCATATTGATCTTGCCGTCATGCTTGGCATCTGATAGTTCTGTTTCGTCTCTGTATTCGAGGATGATTAGCTCGGTATAGGTCACATCCTGCATGTTTATNNTCGTTCGCGTTCCCGAAGATCTCGAGCGTGTAGTCTGATGCTGATGCTGGTAGTGTTAGCAGCAGTAAAGTCATGGCTACTTTAGCCAATGTCATATTCATTCTCAATGTGTATTTCCTCCTTAATAGTGATCTTCTGTGTGATTACACATGCAATATATACTACATGACGCGTGTGCATCGGTAAATATTCTGCCTATGACTTAAAACTTTTGATCAGGTCAGTAGAACCAAACATACCGCGCCTGCCGGATACTCTGGTATGATGCGCCCGGTGTTGGTCACATCCAATGCCGCTGCCGACGGCGAAAGCGCTCATGCCCAGCAGCGGCAAAGCCGTGACTCCATCAACTCTCTTCTGGCAGCGGATACACGAATACGTCATGCCCTTCTAATCGAAGTCTATGCCATGGCAGCAGCAATTCCCGCTCAGTCGTCCACCCCACACTCTTGATCATACTTACCTAACATTGATCTTTACCTTTGGAAGTACGTGCGTCAAGAGCTTCGCGCTCCTCTTTGGCAAGTGTCACGATGTATTTCTTAATATTCGATCATTCTTCAGGCATTACAGGGTTGGCATTACACTACACCATGCGTCCTACAATAGATCACTTGCGGTGCTTAACCGAACACAGATGGACCCCAATCTAAATATCGCCATAACCACCGCCACCAGGTGTCTCTATCACGAGGACGTCTCCTGCTGCAACCTCGATTACGTCCTGCCCGCCGAGTTCCACGATCGTCCCATCACAGCGCACCACTGTGTTGCGCCCACACTTTCCATCTTCTCCGCCGCAGAGCCCAAAAGGCGCAAGCACCCTGTGGCTCGAGAGTATCGCGGCGGTCGCAGGCTCAAGAAAGCGAATCTTCCTGACGACACCGCATCCGCCACAGTGTCTTCCAGCCCCCCCGCTCCCACGGCGAATTGAGAAGCGTTCCAGCAGGACCGGGAAGCGCAGCTCCAGAACCTCCGGGTCGGTTATGCGGGAGTTGGTCATGTGGGTATGTACAGCATCGGCACCATCAAACGAGTCCCCGGCACCAGCGCCTCCGCAGATCGTCTCATAATACTGCCAGTCATCATTTCCCAGTGTCAGGTTGTTCATCGTGCCCTGCGATCCGGCGAGCACGCCAAGAGCGCCGAAGAGGGCGTCCACGATGTACTGCGAGGTCTCCACATTCCCTGCCGCAACAGCTGCAGGATATCTCGGGTTCAGCATGGAACCGTCCGGGATTATGATCTCAAGCGGTCTCAGGCACCCCGCGTTCAGCGGAATCGCGTCTTTTACGAGCGTTCTCACGACGTACAGGACAGCAGCAACAGAGACCGCCGCAGGCGCGTTGAAATTGGTCGGTAACTCCATTGTCGTCCCTGTAAAATCGATACACGCGGATCTCTTTTCATGGTTGATCGTTACCTGTACCTGAATGACACTGCCGCAATCGAGCGCGTAGCTGAAACTCCCATCTGTTAGAAGTACAAGAGCGCGTCGTACCGCTTCTTCGGAATGATCCTTAATGTGATCCATGTATGCCAGGACGGTCATGAGTGAGTACCTCTTCACCAGCTTCTCGAGCTCATGTACTCCTTTCTCGTTTGCAGCGATCTGGGCACGCAGGTCTGCGATATTCTGATCAGGGTTGCGGGCGGAAAACGCGCCTGATA
>DAWR01000022.1:5709-6812 GCA_002506015.1 Candidatus Methanogasteraceae archaeon UBA261
CCTATGTCGGCATGGTGACCCCGTGACGCGAGATAGAAGATGACATCTCCTTCGCCAAAGACCGGTGTTACGACGGTGATGTCCGGGAGGTGCGTTCCGCCGTGGTACGGGGAGTTTAGCATGTAAACCTCGCCGGGACGCACATCTCTGGTGCGTATGAGTGACTGCACAGCGTCGCCCATGGACCCCAGGTGTACTGGTATGTGTGGCGCATTGGCTACCAGATAGCCCTGATCATCAAAGATTGCGCAGGAGAAGTCCAGACGCTCCTTGATATTCACTGAGTAGGCGGTATTTCGGAGCGTGTATCCCATCTGCTCTGCTATGGACATGAACCGGTTGTTGAAGATCTCAAGCATCACCGGGTCTACCGCGGTCCCGATCTCTCTGTGGGCTGGCAGCGGCGACTCGCGTGTCAAGATGAGGTGGTTATGTGGGGTGAGCTCAACCTGCCACCCGGGCTCGATTACGATCGTTGTTGTGGCGTCAGTCACGATGCTCGGTCCTGGAATCCTGATCCCGGGCACCAGATCCTCACGTCTGAAGACCTGTGCCTTATGGAAGGAGTCGTATGTGTAGATTGAGACTGTGGAGATGGGCTTGCATTCGGAGCGACCACCAACTCCGATCACAGGGTCTTCGACTCGTTCTGTAACGCCGATCACCTCAACAGAGACTGCTTCCACAACCGACGCCCGATCCATCACGAAACCGAATCGCTTTCTGTGGGCGGAATCAAAACTGGCAGCGATCGTATCCCGGTCGGAAAAATCGACAACGATCGGCGTATCGGTCCCCTCGTAACGTAGGTGCACCTTCCGCAGCACAACGATATCCTTATCTGCTACGCCCTGATTCCTCATCTCGCATCTGCCCTTGCGGTCCAGTTTTGAGAGGATCGATTTAATCCGATCGATCAGGGGATCGTCCAGCACCGCCTCCACAGCATGTTCCAGCACGATCCGCATGTCAGCAAGACTTATGCCGTAGGCTGAGAGCACCCCTGCGTTGGGATGGATGAATATCCGTGCGATACCCAGTGAGTCTGCAACCCTGCACGCATGCTGACCACCTGCCCCGCCGAAGCAGCAGAGCGTATAATC
>DAWR01000159.1:0-7153 GCA_002506015.1 Candidatus Methanogasteraceae archaeon UBA261
CCCGACCTGAACCTACTCGCACACATTAGCCACTGATCAGATCGTGCTTCACATCCACAAACTCGCTTGCGCCTGCGCTCACAGTTCCACTCCTGGCAACATCTTGTGCCTTCTCAACGATCTTCTGAAGCGTTGTTGCCGGAATGTCGCGTCCACCAATTCCGGTCACGATCCGAGCATAGGAACGCGGATATCGGTGTTGTGCATGCACGCTTTAATCTCGGTTGTGACAGCGCCCTCACCAGTTCCAAGCGAGATGTTCTTGTCAAGCACAACAACAACTTTCGCATCTGCGACAACCTTCCGGATCTCATCTGCAGGGAACGGTCTGAACGCGCGAATCTTGAGCAGTCCCACCGAGACCCCCTTGTTTCGCAGAGAATCGACCACATCACGGAGCGTTCCGACAAGGGATCCCATCGCAACCAGAATGATCTCTGCGCCGTCTGTTTCATAGGTGTCGATCAGACCACCGTAGTACCGTCCGAATGCCGATTCGAATTTGCGTGCCGCGTCTTCTATCTTCGGTCGTGACGCATCCATCGCCTGCTCCACCAGATACCGGAACTCCATGTAGTACTCAGGGTCAACAAACATGCCGAATGATTCCGGATTGTTGGGGTCAAGTGCCCGCACCGGCGTAAACCGCGGGAGGAATTTGTCCACCGCCTCCTGGTCGAGCAGGTCAACAGGCTCGAATACGTGCGACAGAATGAATCCGTCCATGCAGACCATCACCGGAAGCGATACGTCCGGGTCCTCTCCGATCATGTACGCCTGCACCGTCGCATCAACGAGCTCCTGAGCATCCTCGATGTAGAGCTGAATCCAGCCTGTGTCTCGCTGCGCCACGCTGTCCTGATGGTCGTTCCAGATGTTGATCGGCGCCGACATCGACCGGTTCACAATCGTCATCACGATCGGAAGCCGCATGCCTGCCGCATTGAAGAGCACCTCGTGCATCAGCGCAAGCCCCTGAGACGTGGTTGCCGAGTATGTCCGTGCGCCTGCCGCGCTCGACCCAACGAGTGCAGAGAGCGCTGAAAACTCACTCTCGACGTTGATGTACTTTGAGTCAATTACGCCATCGGCAACAAACTGCGAGAGATCCTCCACGATATGGGTCTGCGGTGTGATCGGATATGCCGATATCACATCAGGTCTACACATCGCAGCCGCATGCGCAACAGCGTACGAACCTTCGACAACCTTTCTCCCGCTCTCCAGTCTTCCAGTCATTTCTCCTCCAATTCCATTGTGATTGCGTCTCTCGGGCATTCCCTTGCGCATATACCGCAGCCTTTGCAGTAATCGTAATCCGCCGTGAATGTGTCGCCATCCACTCTCTTGTGCACGATGCCCTCCGGACAGAATGTTTCGCAGGTTCCGCACCCGTTGCACAGTTCCGCATGGTACACCGGAATGAAAATCCGCCAGCTCCCGGTCTTGTTTGCAAGGGTGGTTCCTGCCTCTCCGATCGGTGCGTGTGGAATCATGAGCTCACCACCCGATCGTACGCGTCCTGTACAGCGTCAGCGTTCTTCTCTCCGACAGTTCCAGGGAACCTGTTGCGTACAGCGTTTTTGATTGAATTCGCTGTGACCTCCCCGCTTGCGCCTGCGAACGCGCCGAGCATAACAGTGTTCATGATCGGTTTTCCGATGATGTCAAGCGCTATTTTGGTCGCATCAATCGTCCTGACCGCAGCTTCGGTCTCGAGGTTAAGATCCTCTGGTTTGTGCTCGGTGTTGACGATGATCATGCCGTCAGCCTTCAGTCCGCCAGCAACGTCGACCGCTTCGATCAGCGTTGAGTCCTGTACGATCACATAGTCCGGGTCGTATATCTGGCTGCGCAGTCTGATCGTGTGATCTGATAAACGTACAAAAGCCATCACGGGCGCGCCCCTCCGCTCCACGCCGAACGAGGGGAATGCCTGACTGTACAATCCATCCTCAAACGCCGCAATTGCAAGTAATTCGGCAGCAGTGACCGAGCCCTGCCCGCCGCGACCGTGAATCCGAATCTCCTTCATGTTTGTATGTGATCATGGTTTGTGTATAAATTTATCGGATTCGCGGGGCTGTCAACTTGCCCTGATGTCATGTCGAAAATCTCGGTTTATGTCGGAACAATGTCAAGATCCAGTGGCTTTGCGACCCCGGAGGCAGATTACGGTCAGGTGCTATGGTGCACCGGATATAGTTGCATGGAGCGATGCAGTCAGCGAGGTTAGGCGTATGATATCGATGTTAGCTTGCTACAGTGAACCTGCTGAAGCGTAATGACGCGACGAACGGCATGGAGTCGTGATTGCACAAGTCTCGGACTTGAGTGTGAGGTATAGTGGCTGTGGATTTGCTTAAGGGCTTGCCAGAAAATAACCTGTCAACATTCGTATCATTCGTCCATCCATGATACAATCGGCAAAATGGATCGTGAATGGCGCGAATAAGTGAATTGTACGGATGTCACATGGGTGGGGTGCCATCAGATAACTTTGATAGTACTCACTCAAAATTGTGGGAATATCAACATATAAAACCACGAGATTACACAAGATTAACACAGAAATCTTGTGAAAATCTGTGTAATCTTGTGGTTAGCTAAACACGTACCTATGATAGAGTGTTCCAGCCAAACTTGCGCCAGTTTACGCTTGCTTTCCGGAAACAGTGCCCTGAGGATGATTATGTTCCTTAATACATCAGCTACTCGTTTATCACCGGTGTACTTCTCCAGCACCATCTCATGTTGACGGAATTTGCCCTTCTTTTCAAGGATGGTTTCTCCGCGGTAGCTGATCTCCTTTTCGTTGATGAGCGGCTTGATCTGAAGATCGACCAGTATCTTTAAAGCTTCTACAATCGGTACCAGGTATATATAGCTATAGATTACCTTCGTACCGTCCCTCTGATTCTTCTGTAGAGCAGCGTAGGTCTTGGTTTTTCTCCGTATTATGTGCATATTCCAACCCATAGTAAATAGCTGGTATACAAATATAAATACTTTTTAGTTTGACTGATGCTTATTTATCAATGAAACTTGTATACCTACAAGTTTGTGAAATGACAAAATCGGTCATGGAAAAATCGGCAACAGTAGGCATCAACCATATTGACAATCGGTTCAGCCGGTTGCGCAACTATTCCACTCGCACCGTCTCAAGATTTCTCGGCACCTGTGTTTTGATGTGGTACTTGTTATATATCGAGCTTGCGAGGCTCAGACAGTTCCGTTCGTCGCCATGTTCCGTTAAGACCAGTTCCGGCTTCGGACGCATGTTCTTGATGTATTTCATCAACTGATCCCGGTCAGAGTGTCCTGAGAATCCATCCACGGTGCAGACCTCCAGCTTGATCTTGAGCACATCGGATTCGCCTCTTCTCGTTATCGGGATCTCCTTTCGCCCCTTCTGGATTCGCTGTCCGAGCGTGCCCTCTGCCTGATAACCAACAAATATCAACGTGCTCTTCTCATCAGGTGCAAACGCCTTGAGATACTCCATGATCGGACCGCCGTTCATCATTCCCGAGGTCGCGATTATGATTGCGGGGTCGAGATTGCTCATGAGATCTTCCCGCATGTTGTGCGAATCCACCCTGACGAAACACTCAGCAAGGAAGGGGTTCATCCCTTTGTGGAAGATCAGACTGCGTAGATCGCTGTTCAGATACTCCGGATGCGTGGTGTGAATCGCAGTCGCCTCCCAGATCATGCCGTCCAGATAGATCGGAACCTCGGGGAGTTTCTTCTGTCGTATCGCCTCTTCGAGAACCAGCATCACATCCTGACTTCGCCCGACAGCAAAAGCGGGAATCAGCACCTTCCCACCGCGCTCAAGTGTCCTCTTCGCAATCTCGGTAAGGTTCTTCTCTGCGATGTTTCTGTGGGGCTGGAAATCGTTCGATCCACCATAAGTCGCCTCCATAACCACGGTTTCAGCTCTTGGGAAGTTGTTAACGGCGCTATCGAACAGTCTCGTCTTCTCGTACTTGAAATCTCCTGTGAAGACCACGTTGTGCAAGCCATCGCCGACGTGGAAGTGGGCGACCGCCGATCCGAGGATGTGCCCCGCGTTGTGGAATGTCAACTTCATGTCGGGCGCGATATCGGTAACGCTCCCATAATCCAGAACGATCGTGTGTTTGAGCGTCTCCCTAACCATATCTGACCCGTACGGATTCCGTTTTCCCTCTTTATTTGCAACGTCGATGTAATCGAGCTGCAGAAGTGCCATCAGGTCACGTGTGGGTGGAGTTGCGTACACCGGACCCTGATACCCGTATTTGTACAGCAATGGCACAAGCCCGCAGTGGTCGAGATGCGCGTGCGTCAGAACCACGCCATCGAGGTGACTGATCGGGGAGGCTTCCGGGACGTACAGGTATGGTGTACCGCCACCATTGTCCTCGGCGCCAACATTGATTCCACAATCAATTAGTATCCTGGTCTCAGGAGTTGATAGTATGAAACAACTCCTCCCGACCTCTCTGGCTCCGCCAAGTGCGGTTATACGGATCCATCGGTCCGGGGACGTGACACTACGATGTATCTTCTTCCCGAGATCGCAGAGTATATGTTTACGCTCATCAAGGCTCTCGCGCATCAACCGTCTCACATTTCGTATCGTCGAGGACTCAATCGGCGGGGTGCGCACGACCTTCGGGGTCCAGCCGATGTGTTTTGTGATCTCACGAAGCATTGACCCGTGCTGTCCGATCACAAGCCCGGGCTTCTCAGCCTCGATCAACACTTCTCCAGTGTCGCTGTTAAAATAGTGGTTCGTGATACCCGCGTCCTTCGGCGATATCTTCATGATCGCGTCGATCGCCTCATCCTGCGGATACAGCACGCTCTTGTCCGGACGTATCACGACCCGTTTGCGTACCTCTTTTGCAATCGAACGCACAGCTTCACCATTATCTGCCAGTTTCCGCGGCTCCTTTGTATATATGACCAGCTCGGGACCCTCAAACTCCAGATCCGATATCGTTACCCCCGCCGGAAGCTTCTTTCTGATCTGCTGCTTCAGTCCGGACAGTGTGTCTTCTATTCCCATTGGAGCTAATTCCCCAGTTCTGCGATCGCCTTTTTGATCTCGTCATCACTCATCTGCTTATACTTGCCTTGCTTGATGATCACAACATTGATCCCATCTCCCGACGCCACATCCCGTTTCATGACATTATGAAGTGCACGTACTGCAAGTTTGGCGCACTCCTCGGTAGACGTGCCTTCCCGGTACCGATCCTCAAGTATTCCGTAAGCGATCGGTGACCCTGACCCTGTGGAGACTGCCTTTCGCTCCTCGAGTCTTCCTCCAAGTGCGTCCAGCGAGTAGATGCATGGCCCGGTCTTGTCCACGCCTCCAAGCAGAAGCTGGACATAGAACGGAAACATCCGCTGCGCTCCAAGCACGCTGGAGAGCAGGTTCGCCATCGCCCGGATCGTCATCGGCTCATGTGTCCGCATCTTGTGCAAACTCGATTCAACAGAGATGACCCGCACAAGCCGCTGAGCGTCGCCAACTGCGCCTGCTGTTGTCATGGCAGCCGTATCATCGATCTGATAAATCTTCTGTGCATCTTTATTTGCGATGAGATATCCCATCGTCGCCCGTTTCTCGCTTGCGAGGACGACTCCGTCCTTGCAAACCATACCAATAGTGGTTGTACCTTTTAATACATTATCTTCCATCCAAGCACCTCACAAAGTACCTCATCAATGGAAAAATGAGTTTCTCACTTAAGCAATGTACTCTGTCCGGTATATAAGGCTTTCTATGAGTGAGGGCTTCCAGTTCGGGTTATGCCGGATTACAGTCTTCAGAGTAAGGCTACCGCAAAGACGTGTTTGCCACAAATAGGACTCTGTAAAACCGTTAAATGCCGGTCAGCGTAACGGGACCTGGCAGTTCATAAGAGGAGGTCTGCCCACCTCCTGCATGGCGTTACCCTTAAGTACGATGCTACCGATGATGTGCGTGCTTGCCACATGTTGTATGCATGAGGCATAAGCAAAGGTGTTTCCACAGGATGTGATAAAAGAGATGAAGAGTGACTTTTTGGTAGAATTCCCTTTTATCGTCCGAGAAACGTACCTACGACTAATAGGATCTGAGAATTACAAATAGTTAACGAGAGGAGAATCGTATGGAAAACGAAGAACCACGTATCGGTGTCTTTGTCTGCGAATGCGGCGTCAATATCGGGGGGTATCTTGATACCCAGGCGGTAGCTGATTATGCGCTGACCCTTCCGAATGTCGTGCATACGAAGGTCAATAAGTTCACATGCGCAGATTCGGGACAGGCAGAGATACAGGCAGGAATAAAGGAGCATAACCTGAACAGGGTGGTTGTGGCGTCCTGTACGCCGCGGACACATGAGCCCACGTTCAGGGCGTGCTGTAAGGAGGCTGGCGTCAACCCGTACCAGTTCGAGTTCGTGAACATCCGTGACCAGTGCTCATGGATTCACATGTGGGATTGGGAAGGCGCAACAGCCAAGGCAAAGGATCTTGTAAGGATGGGTGTCGCCCGCTCTCGGTTGCTTGAACCACTAGAGGAGTCATCCGTACCGGTTGACCAGAACGTGCTTGTGATCGGTGCAGGTGTCGCAGGAATGCAGGCAGCAATCGACTTTGGCGACATGGGCTACAACGTATATCTTGTCGAGAAGGGACCATCGATTGGTGGCAGGATGGCACGGTTTGACAAGGTATTCCCGACGAACGACTGCTCGATCTGCATCCTCGGACCAAAGATGGTCGAGGTCGCACGAAACAAGAACATCAACATCATGTCGTACTCGGAGGTTACCGATGTGGAGGGTTTTGTCGGCAACTTCGAGGTGACTGTGCTGCACAAGCCGCGTTATCTTGACACAGACATCTGCACAGGCTGCGGCTCATGTCAGGAGGTCTGTCCTGTCGAACTCCCGAGCGAGTTCAACGAGAACTTCGGGACCAGAAAAGCGATCTACATCCCGTTCCCACAGGCTGTTCCGATGCGAGCGGTGCTTGACATGGAGAACTGCATCAGCTGCAAGGCGTGCGAGAAAGCTTGTGAGCCTGGCGCGATCAGGTATGATCAGGAACCGATCTACGAGAAGCTCAAGGTCGGCGTGATCACAGTCGCGGTCGGGATGGA
>DAWR01000159.1:7216-9585 GCA_002506015.1 Candidatus Methanogasteraceae archaeon UBA261
ATGGAGTTTGAACGCTTGCTCAATGCCGCAGGACCTACAGGCGGACATGTGGTGCGACCATCTGATGCGGTTGAGCCGATCACGGTCGGATTCATCAACTGTGTCGGGTCAAGGGATGTGAACGAGAACATCTACTGCTCCGGAGGAGTCTGCTGCATGTTCTCAATCAAGAACGCGCAGCTCTTAAAGGAGAAGCGACCTGAAACGAACCACTTCGTCTTCTACATGGACATACGCTCGACAATGAGGGGCTTTGAGGAGGCATACAACCGTGCACGTGACCTTGGTGTCAAGTTCATCAGGGGCAAGCCTGTCGAGATCACAGAGAAGGAGAACGGAAACCTCGTTGTGAGAGTCGAGGACACCTTGAAAGGCGAGATCGTGAACGTGGAGCTTGATCTTTTAGTACTCGGAACAGGACTTGTCCCGAACGAGGGAATCAACGAGATGGGAAGCATCCTCAAGCTGCCGAGATCGGCAGACGGCTTCTTAACAGAACTGCATCCGAAGCTTGCGCCGGTTGACACGACCACAGACGGCGTATTCGTTGCAGGGTGTGCGGCAGGTCCGAGAGACATCGCTTATGCGACCGCTCACGGCAGCGCAACAGCAGGACGTGCGACGAGACTTCTTTCGGTGGGATCGGCTCCGATCATGGGGATCACCGCAAGAATCGATGAAGACAAGTGCGTGGTCTGCGGTATCTGCGTGGACAAGTGCCCGTATGGTGTCTTTGAGATCGTCGGAACGAACGGCGACCGTCGCATCAATGTTGTCGAGGCTCTCTGCAAGGGGTGCGGTACCTGTGTTACCGCGTGCCCGACAGGTGCGCTCGAACAGAGCCACTTCAAGAACGATCAGGTGCTGGCACAGGTGAGAAACGTCTTCCAGTACGGAGGTGAGTGAAAAATGGCAGAAGCAACAGCGACAGGAACAACCGGCGAGGAATGGCAGCCAAAGATTGTTATGTTCTGCTGTAACTGGTGTTCGTACGGAGGAGCTGACTCCGCAGGAATGGGCAGGTTCCAGCAGCCGCCAACGGTGCGTGTGATACGGGTGATGTGTTCTGGCAGAATGGATCCGATGTTCATCTTAAATGCGTTCCTTGAGGGTGCAGACGGAGTTCTCTTCTCAGGATGCCATATCGGAGACTGTCACTACGTGAACGGCAACTACAAGGCAACAATCAAGTACAAATTCTTAAAAGCGATGGTGAACGAGCTCGGACTCGAGGATGAGCGGCTCAAGCTCGACTGGATATCAGCATCAGAGGGCGAGCGATATGCAGAGGTCGTAACCGAGTTCACAGAGCAGATCAAGAAGGTAGGACCGAGTCCGCTCAAGCCAGAAGGGGTGATCTGAATGGAGATAGGAGACTGTTACGTCGGATGGGCAACAGATGAGGATATTAGAACCCGCGGCGCATCAGGAGGTCTTGTTACCGCAATGCTTGCAGCAGCACTCGAAAAAGGGCTTGTTGAGGCAGTGGTTGTGCTAAAGAAGCTCGGAGAGTTCGAGGCGGTCCCGGTCGTGACATCAGACCCCGAAGAGGTCAAAGCAGCAGCCGGATCTATGCACTCGGTACCAATCGTGTTATCACGCTACCTCGAATACGGAACAAAGGTTGCGCTCCCTGCAAAGCCATGCGACGCAAGAAGCACAATCGAGCAGGCAAAGAGAGGACAGGTGGACATTGACACGACCTACATCGTGGGGCTGAACTGCGGCGGCACGATGCACCCGGCGATGACCCGAAAGATGCTTGATGTGATGTACAAGCTTGACCCGGAGGATATCGAGGGTGAGGAGATCGACAAAGGAAAGCTGATCTTCGAGACAAAGGACGGCGAGGAACACGCAATCAAGATCGACGAGCTCGAAGAAGAGGGTTACGGACGACGTGAATCCTGTCAATACTGTTTCACCAATATTCCGGTGATGGCAGACATCGCCTGCGGAAACTGGGGCGTAATCGGCGACCTTGCAGGAAAAGGGACGTTTGTTGAGATCAACACCGAGAAAGGTATCGAGATACTCCGGAACGCAATCGATTCCGGAGCTGTTGAGGTCACCGAGGCTGATGAGAAGGGCAAAGCGATCAGGGCGAAGGTAGATGGCGCAATGATGAAGGTTGCAGCCGCTGCAAACGAGAAATATCTTGCACCGATTGAGGGAAGTCATCTCGACTACTACATGAATGCACTCAAGGATTGCATCAACTGCGGCGCATGCAAGACGGTCTGCCCGGTATGCGCATGTGGAGAGGGTGCGAAGTGCACCGAGTACAGTTCAGCCGCAGACACATACAAGATGTCACTATTCCACCTTGTGCGGTTCGTGCACCTGATGGACTCATGCATCGGATGCGG
>DAWR01000159.1:9695-10998 GCA_002506015.1 Candidatus Methanogasteraceae archaeon UBA261
TTCTTCGGAGTTGACCTACTAGAGGAGGGGCACTGAGGTGCGAGGTGATTTAAATGAATGAGACTATATTTACCACAGTATGTCCTGGCTGCTCGATTGCGTGCGGGATGTACGTTCGCGAAAAGGACGACGGCACAATCGACATCGACTGGCGCAAGGACGCAGTTGTTAACGCAGGCAAACTCTGTAGATTCGGAGTGAGACTGTCAGCGAATCTCAAGAACGCAACCTCCAGAGTCGATGGAAACGAGGTCGAGTTCTCAGACGCGGTCACAGCAGCAGGAAAAGCGATCGGCGATGGAGCCACTTTCATATCGGTTGGAAACACAACATGCGCAGAACATCTTGCACTCATGAAACTTGCAGAAAGCAAGAGCGCTATTGTTAACACCGGAATGGGTGCGTTCTCATCTATTCCGTCTGAATGCCACCCAACAATGGGTGTTGGCGTCCCGCTCGACGCAATCGAGAATGCGAAGAAGATCGTACTCTTCATCGATCCGTACGAACAGTATCCTCTGCTCGTAAGAAGAATTCTTGCAGCAAAGAAGAACGGAGCAACGGTAACAGCTGTCGGCTGGAAGGCGGTAAGCCTAGCTGATGAGAACAAGACTATTGATCCTGCCAACTACGAGTCTGATCTTGATCTTGACAGTGATTCGGTGATCATCGCAGAGCTAAACCCGAGCACTGATCCTGCACGTGTGATGGTGCTCCTCAACCTTGCGAAAGCATCAGGTGCCGCGATCATGTTCATGAAGCCGTTCGTGAACGCGGTCGGATGCGACATCGCAAGCAAGAAGACCGATCAGAAGAGCCTTGACCAGATCATCGCAGAGATTAACGACGGCACAATCAAGACGCTTGTATGCCTGGACTCTGACTTAATCGAGATCATGCCAGACGAGACCGCTGTACGAGAGGCACTCGGAAAGCTCGACAACCTGATCGTGATAACATCCCGGGCAAGTGCGATCACTGACGTTGCGAAGATCGTTGTTGCAACCGAGCCATTCTACAAGAAGGCGGGAACCGTTGTGAACGCAGAAGGCAGGGCACTTCATAACAGCGGTGAGAGCACAGACGGCATCGATGCGATCGGAGCGATGATGGGGCAGCCAGTTGGCATGTACGATGAGATACATGCAACTTTGCTTGCGACACTTGGCATCGACGAAGTGGACGAGCGAGTCATCCCTACGTACGAGAAGCCGGAATACGGGGCAATGGACGCAAACCCAACAGCAGAGGCAGTTGAGACTGCGCTAGTGTATGCGGGCGGTCCGTTCTTCTGGAACGGTAT
>DAWR01000076.1:0-13303 GCA_002506015.1 Candidatus Methanogasteraceae archaeon UBA261
ACAGACCCACCGGGAATTGCTGTAGTGTATATACCATGAAAAAGCACAGAATAGATCGTGATTTTGCAAGACTTGAGTGAAGAATAGACAAAACTCAAGAAGAGTTGCTGTCAACTGCTAATGAGCTGTTATCAAGGAACAAAGATAATAATAGTGCTAAATTCATTCTCAGGACTGCTGGCAAAGTGACACTCTTTGCAGAATTAACGACAAGAGGGATACACATCCCTGACAACAATAACCACGTCGAAACCCTAATGGGAATCGTTGGGCAGAGAATAAAGAAGAATCGTCAGTCATGGGTCGATAAAAACCTGGATATTACGGTGAACACTATCTGGCAGATAATCTCGTAGGCGATGGTTCGGAACTTATGCTATCTGGGCATCTCGGATCCCGTCAGTGTTACTGGAATTTTCGGATAGATTTTTTGTGCCCCAAATATAGACTGGTGCCAATACATTTAGTGTACGTGTTTAGCTAAGACATTTCTTCAATCGACCAGAAGAAATTAAAAAGATTCTATATATTGTGGAGAGTTTTATCCGAACCACACATCCAACTGACCATTACGGATTTTGGTATCATCCCACAATCAGTTCCACCCGAATTTGACCACAGTAGCGGAGCGGAACCAACGTCGTTTCGAGTCCGCACGATCTGCAATATTTAATAAACCTGCGATCGTATTGAGAGTCTATGACGACCACCCTAACGATATCTGAACTCAATCGATTGCTCGAGGACGTGCTTGAACTGCAAGGCGTTACGATAGAGGGGGATTTTACAATCGAGCTCGCGGATTCAGGTATTGGTTCCGGAGCAATGGAGGCAGTCGGATACGAGGTCGCCCAGATTGCGGCGCATCTGAACAGAATCGCCGGTGTGCTTGGATATCAGCATGTTTTGCCGGGGCAAGCAGTACCAGCAGACGCCACACAGTCAGCAGTACCGCAGGAGTTGATCCCGGCGTCCTTTAATGTAGACACAGTCCCGGAATGGAAACACACAATCGAAGAGGTCACGCTTGGGGCGACCTCGTCTGATGGCGGAAGTCGCGGACGTACAATCACAATCGGCGGCGAGAACGCACTACCATATTACTTTGATTCTCCGATGCCAAATCGAAACTACATCTCCATGGACGTCTTCGACATGCCCATCGGAATGGCACGCGCGGTGCGCACGAACTACGAGGACGTGCTCGAAAGCCCGGCGGACTGGGCAAAGAAAGTGGTCTCGAAGTTCGGCGCAGACATGGTCACAATTCACCTGATCAGTACCGACCCGGCAATCAAGGACACGTCAGCGAGAGAGGCAGCAAATGTGGTTGAGGATGTGCTGCAGGCAGTTGATGTCCCGATCATAATCGGGGGTTCAGGAAATCCCGACAAGGATCCGGAGGTTCTCGAGAAGGCTGCAGAGGCAGCAGAGGGTGAGCGGTGCCTGATCGCCTCAGCGAACCTGAACATGGACTACCAGCGAATCGCAGGTGCCGCAAAACAGTACGGGCATGCAATTCTCTCGTGGACACAGCTCGAGATCAACGCGCAGAAGGAACTCAACCGCAAGCTGATGAAGCAGTGCGAAATCGAGCGCAGCGATATCGTGATGGACCCGACGACAGCCGCGCTTGGCTACGGTCTCGACTATGCGTACTCAAACATTGAGCGCATCAGAATCGCAGGTCTCATCGGCGACTCCGAACTGAACTTCCCGATGTCATCAGGAACCACGAACGCTTGGGGTGCAAGAGAGTCATGGATGGTTGCTTCGCCGATCAAGGATGACTCGGACTGGGGACCCCGTGAGTACAGGGGTCCGATCTGGGAGATTACGACAGGGCTTGCACTTGCGCTTGCAGGTGTCGATCTCTTCATGATGATGCACCCGACATCGGTTCAGGTGCTGAAGACCGTGGCAGGATACCTGCGTGGCAACGGCAACGGTGATCACGATTCGTATGGGGTTCCTGACTGGGTCGGTATGAGACTTGAGTGATGATCTTGAACTTATGCGTGCAACGGTTGACCCTCTTCTGCGTGATCTTGCTTGCAACAGCACCAATCGTCTCGTGTGATGATGTCTCATGGGATGATAAGCAGACCCACACAATCACAGGGGATGACGATTCGCAATTCTCGGTTGGCGAGTATGTTGTCAGGGCAACCGACTTCAACGGCGAGGGCGCAGTTGCGCTCGAGATTACACAACGTTCGGAAGAGGCTGAGACTGAGACCGACGTTGTCGTCGTGAGAATGATTCTAACAACGGGTGGAATCTGGGACAACGACGAGATCAGACTCGAATGCGATGATGCGACCGATAAGGACGATCTCGAGTCCGTGGGCAGATGGCCATGGTCTCCGGAGGCAACGATCATCTCATGGGTCGCTGAGATTAAGAAGCCCGATATCACAATTACGATCTCAACTGATGGCTCCGAATATCTCCACACCGACGTGATAACCACAGAGATTATAATCGAGAACGATGGCGAATCAAACCTGCGCGATGCGCTCCTGAATATCAGCCTCGACGGGCTGGTTCCAAGCGAATCCGGACTGCTTCGCCGCATTGGCACAATCGGAATAGATGATTCAACGTCGTTCACCGCGAAATTCAGATTCGCAACACCGCCCCGCGATGGAACAATACGCGTCGAGGTTTCCGGAACAAACGAGGACGGTGCTCCGTACAGCAAGAGAGAATCACAAGAGGTTGCGTTGAAGCCGCCGCTTGATGTGCGAAAGTTCGCAACTCCCGACATCTACGGGGGCGAGAAGGTCTATGTGAGCCTCGTTGTGAGAAACGTCTGGAATTACAGGATTGAATCGGTTACGCTGAATGACGAGGTTCCTGATCATTTCAGGTTAGACGGTAACTCCAGTCTGAACCGGACATTCGATCTCGCCCCGAACGAAGAGGTGAGCTATCAGTATTATATAGTCCCTATGATTCCGGGCAGTTTCACGCTTCCGGCAGCAAGCGCATCATGGAGTATCAGTGGTGAGCGCTACGAGAGCAGAAGCGACCGCCCGGAGGTCGTTGTGCACGGAGCATTCATCGATGTCACAAAGACGGTTGATCCCGCTGCCGCAGAGATTGCGATCGGCGAGACTGTCAACGTTACAATCGTAATTGAGAACACAGGCGATCTTCCCGCAACAATCACGATCATGGATCGCATACCCACAGGCGCGAGTTATGTGCGCGGCACAACGAATCTGACCACCCATCTGAGAGCCCGTGAGCGCGAAACGCTTGGCTATGTCATGAGAATCGATGCGCCGGATACGACGATCCCAGAGCCCACTCTTGAATTTGCGGAGATTCTCTACGACAGAAGAACGATTGACTATACCGGTAATTACAGGGTCACAATGCCGGCTGCACAAGCACAATCGACCACGTCTCATCCGGATCCCGGTGTCTCGGAGCAAGATCATGCTGCTGATGCTGCCAATGCCACTGATGCTACAATTGGTGATTATGACGGGGTTGGGATGCAAGACGCCACGAATGAGACCACACTCAGGCGGATCAATGTGGGCGCAAGAGAGGTCAAACAGAAGATCGAATCACTCAGAGAGGTTCCCGGATTCGGAGGAACGTGGTTGATAGTAATTATTTCACTCGTTTACGCTGTTTACGCTCTTCGACGAACTTTGTGACTGCGTATACCATCAAGAATGCCACGATTATGAGTGCATACCAGTTCATAGATATGGATGGCAGGGATTTCTCCAGCGTGGTGAGAACCGACGCAACACCACGTGGTTCTACGGTCAGCTTGATAAACGCTACCCTGCCCCACGTATTCTCTGATTCCATGGCATGCACATAGATTGTGTGATTGCCTGTTGCCAGATCAGTGGTATCGATCTCTGCTGAGACCTTCTCGGTGTTGCAGTCGAATACACCGTCGACAGGCTCAAGCGGTCTTCCTTTCCCGTCAGCACCCATGAAGTCTATGAAGTACTCCGCCCGCACAACCTTCAGGTTCCATCCCGAGACCGCGGTCGCATCCAACCTGACGATATCGCCCGGATAGCAGGTATCGGGCGAGATTCTCAAGTCCCCGATGCGCGGGATTGCGTCGAGCTTTCCGATCACATGCACACCCCCGACTGATCCTCCGTGGCACGAGGTGCAGTTATTGATCTGCCCGTGCGGTACATCGCTCAGATCGGGCGCACCGAAGAGGACCTGTTGCACATGGCAGTCCACGCAGTCCTTTGGCTCTGCATCCGCATGAATCGATGGCTCGGTTCCGAGTCCGTGGCACGCCCAGCACGCCCTGTTGATCGGATCGCTCAGTTCGGAATCAGAGTCTGCGTATTCGTTGAGATGGGCGTGCGCCCCCAATCGCGACTCGATCGCATCGACGCGTTTGATATCCATGCCGGAACTGACGTCATGGCACCAGACACAGTCAGCAAATACTATGTCCCAACCATTGGTGAGCGGCGGCACATGGAACGTTTCTGGCTCCCCTCCTCCGAAATCCTCGCCAACATCGATCCATGACACATTGTAGCCATCCACTCTGAGATCGGCTTCGTCCTCAGAGTCCTCGACATCCGCATCAATGAGATCAGGAGATATCAGCCGCACATCACCGAGTGTGATCAGATCATCGGCACGCGATCTGAATATACCCGAAACATTCGCACTGAAGACGATCAGATCGTTCATCGGATGGATATCCGCCTCGTATTCAAACGTATCTCCCGTGTGCACCACATATTCTTCCTCGACCACGGCATCAGCTCTTACCAGTTCAAGTGTCGCAAGGTCCCCTTCCGTATCCACCGCTTTCACTTTCAGAACAAATCCGTCGCCAAGATTCCAGTCTTCGCCTGAGCGCAGTACCACTGAGCTGTTATCCTCATAGTCGAAATCGGTAATGACTTTAGTATAGTATGTCATATCCCCCTCCCTCTTCAGTATGGTGTAGCGATTGTTTCTCAGGTAGCCCTTTACATGGCAGGCATAGCATGCGGCATTCGTGGTCTCCTTGTGAATGCGCCTGATCGTCCGCCCCTCAAACGTCGCGAGTTCATCGTCCGTGCCCCTCATAACACCGGTCAGGTTCATCGAGACGATGGTCTGGTCGTATGTTCTGCCGTCCTCTGTGATCTGTTTCTCGTATTCGAACGGAGTGTCTCTGCTCACAACCTGCTGATCGATCGTTTTTCCGTTTCTGCTCAACCGGATGACCGCATTGTTTCCGTTCAGATCGATAGAGACGACCTCCATCATGTAGTCGTTCCGGAGTTGCCACCGATCGCCTGTGTGCATCGTCTTCTCCTCGTCTTCGACGATCATCGCCGACTCCTCATCCATCGGATCGATCGCATCGCCCCAATCCTCGGAATTCTCCTCATCCTCGTGACAGTAGACGCAATCCGTCCAGACATGTTCTGTATATGCCATCAGTTCATCGGTTGTGCCGTAATGCGACACCCTGTACGTCTTGCTCATGAACGGGTCAGCGGTCTCGACCACGCTGTTGGAATGACACGAATCGCAACCGACTGTTGTGCTGACGTTCGACGTGGTCACGTTGCCGCGGTTGTCGAGTCTGTCAGCATCCTTAAAATGCTCGTACACCATCGGTTCGCCGTATTTTGAGCGGCTGTAGGTGTGGCAGTCGTTGTTGCTGCAGTTCATCTTTTTGACGCCGCTTCCGGGATGTCCCGACGGGATATCGCCGTCTCCGTGGCACGCCCAGCATGCCCTGTTAATGTCCCCTGATGCGCCGTTCACGAGCGCGTGGATCCCTTTTTTGAAATCATCATGGATAAAGTTCGGTTCTGCGGTCGGTGGAAGTGGGGGCGCTCCGAGCGGTGCCTCCGGTGCATCAGCCGGGGCATGACAGAGTGTGCACCTTGCAAAGAAGCTGTAGTCGTAGTCTATCGAGAGGGCTGCGTCCGAAGTTGTATCTCCCGCGCCGAGACCAATGGTATAGACATACCATATCCCGGGTTCCGGGTTCTTCACGTATATGTACTTTTGATCGGTGTTCTGATCATCGCGGAGAACCATCTCAAAATCGAATGGCAGATCGCTCATCGCCCCTGTCAGATTCAGTTTCCAGTCACTTCCGTATCCTTGCATCGTGGCATATTCGGATATGCCCACACCCAGTTCAGAGACCGCGTCCGGGCGGACCACGATCATCTCAAGCCCACCCCTGTTCCATGTCGAATTGAACGCGACGTATCTGGTATACTCCGGAATTGCGATCGCGTACCCCCAGATCTCCCCTGCCGAGATCTCGTAGCTCTGCTGCGTACTCTCCACGATGCCGAGTCCGGCGGTGATCTTCGATGTTATGTTCCGTGGATCGTAATGCGGCTCGAAATGGCACATGATGCAGTCATTCGTGAGCTGTGGCGGTATCCCCCTGTGCCCGCCAGAGAGTGACCGGTGGCACTCGGTGCAGCTCATAACCGAGACCTCGTGAAGCGAGTTGTGGCACGATCTGCACGGCACATCGTAGCTTCCGCCGCCGTTCAGATCGGCATGCGCATACGCAATTCCTTGCTCGTCCCAGTCTGGTATTGGTATTGCAATCTTCGCATCCTCGCAACCGGTCGGCGGGTTCGGATTGTGGCACTCGCTGCAGTTGGACGGGATATGGATCACTGGTTTGTGTGCGATCGGATGACTGGATGTGATTGTGTAGTTCAATGTGCCTGGTGACCAGCCGAATATCCGCACGATCCACATGCCATTCTCTAATTTGTCATTAAATACGGAGTATTTCGCACGTGTGGCATTCCGCGGGCGGTATATCTTTGCTCCGCGTTCGAATGATGCGGTTCCGTTTACGTCCGGAACATAGTACGTGCCGTGCCAGTTGTCGCTCGTGTTTAAGTCCTGAAGTATGGTGCCATCGATTGGTCCGACTATCTGAAGCGTGAAATCGTAGGACGGATCATCGCCGTTAACAGAGAGGTCGATTTCAGAATCATCGTTCACATCGATTACGTAGGTATCCTCTAGTCGCTGGTATGTCGTGAAGACCGGGGCATAGTCGCCGAGTGTGCCGTTCAACGAGCGCTGATCTTGATTCTGATCCAGCGAGGGGTAATCGAGGCTCCCGTGGCAGAGTTTACAGTCCACGCTGGCATGCCCGCCTGTGCTGAAGATGCGGGTTCCGTTGAGGTACCCAGGTTCTGCGATATTGTATCGTGCGCTGCCGGTCTCGTCGTGAACGAAGCTGGTGTGGCAGTCTGTGCACTCTGCGACTGTGACATGCGATGGGACTGTGAGCGGGGTCTGCGATCTCGGTCGTGTCGTGGTGGAGTCGGCATAGATCTCCAGTACGGAGCCACCACTCCCGCCATCAGAATCGTCAAATATGGTGACCCATCCGCTTTCTGCGCAGATGAAACCCCCTGTGTGACCGAACTGTATCTCGTGCAGGTGTACAGGCGTTGCCGTAAGAAATTGGGACGCATAGTGACCATGACACAGAGTCTGGCAGTCACTATCAAGCGATCCGGAGATGAGCCTGTTCGGATGGATGACAGACGTGGAGACCCGTTCGGATGGGTTCGTCTGCGTGCTCCATGCATCGTGGCAGCCCCTTGCCTGACAACCCCAGAGTGTCGTTGTGAAGTTCGTTTCAACGGATATCTCAATTGTTTCGATCATGTTTTTGAAATCGATGTCATACACTCCGGTGTAAGCATCGTCAGGATAGTAGAATACTCCGCAGTAGCAATGGTGCTCGGGATCCTCCTGAAGCAGAATGGTTGTGCGGTTCGTTGAGAGATCGTCTCTTGGATAGGTTACATCAACGCTGATTGAGAGCCCGCTAACCGGTTTCGGCGCAGGTTTGCCATTCTCAAGCGTTCTTCGGAAGACGTTTACCAGTATGAGGTTCTTCTGACGGTTTCCGCCGCTCCCATCCCACCAGTTCCATCCTGTGGAGGTGTTTGTGCGGTATCCGAGTTGATACGGGGTCTGTCCGTAGGTCAGGACCACGCTGTACTCGCCTGCATGTTTTATTGCGGGCAGGGCTGCGTCCGCACATCCGCAGATGGAAAGCAGGATTGTGACGAATATCAAGATCAGCACAAGATTACGTGAATGTTTTGTCATAAGACCTCCTGCTACCGGTATCTCGTTGGTTCATCCTCATGCCCGTGTCCGTAGTGCTCCGAGTCCTTAAACGCTATTGCAACTCCTGCCTCCGAATGGCAGCCCATGCAGGTCCAGTATCCCTTCGATGTGTACTGACCATGCACATTACCGGCTTCGTGACCGAACGGCATCCCCGCAACATGCGGCGACGGTTCGCCTGATGCGCTGAGATAGAACGGTCCATGCACAGAGTGGCTGAGGTTCATTCCAACATGAGTTGCGCCCGAATCACTGTCAAAGAAGTCCGGGTCGTTGTATGTGTGATTGCGGTTTCCGTGGCAGCGATCGTCGTCGCAGACGCGCACCGTTCTCATCGTGTGAGTGCCAGACAATCCGAAGAGCGTTGTGTTGTGGCAGAAGCTGCAGAGTTCACTGGTGTCAATTTCGGCGTCGCCGTCGGTGTCGAGACTGATCAGCACGGATTCGCCTGTGGACTCAAAGGAAGATCCCGTGTATACTCTCTTCTCCCACTGCTGACCGTTCCGGAAATATGCAACGTCGCCGTTGTCATGCGTCCCGTCAGTAAAGTCCATCGTGTATATCACAGACTTATTGTACTCGATTCCCCCGACAGCCATGTACGTCGTGTAATTTTTGTTATTCGCCGCGTTTTTGTGAGCATAAACGGTAGGACTGCTATCCAGTTGCTCCCAGACGTCTTCGTGACATTTTATACATTTTGAGTCCATGTCACACACATCGTAGAACGTATGCTGCCCGGCAAACATGGAGACGGTATATGGAATAAGAAATAGTACAAGCGTTGCTATTGCAAGTATCATCCACAGTTGTCTTCCTTTCATCGTTCCGAAAGAGACGTCCGACCCGATGGACTATAAAGTTACCGTAAGCGGCGGCGGCTGAGGGCGGTGGATGTGCATATAGCATCATCCACTACACCCATATATCCGCGGATTCTCATATTCTCAGATCAACCGATCAACTGGCATCACTCTTGATCACATGCGCAATCGCGCCGCCGCTCACGAGAACCTCAAAGATGACAAATGCCCATGCAATGACATATCCGGCACTCCCCATTGCGCTGCATGCCGAGTGTTCAAGTATCGCACCGTCCAGATCGCAGAGCGGCAGTGCATCGATCCATGCTCTGCACAGAAAGACGACGCCGATCATGCGCAGCATCTTGTTGTGCGATGAATAGATCAGCATGACGCCTGCTATGATCAGGCCAAGGCTCCCTGCACCCGCCACAAGTATCGTCTCAATCGAGGACATGTCCCCCTGCACGAAGACCGAGCCAGTAGTCAAGGTAATCTCCCCGAACGTCACTGCATATCCGAGCGTTGTTGCGACTATTGAATGAAACCATTCATGTCCAAGCGTGCCTGAACCCCAGCCAAAGACAAGGCAGATAGCACCACAGATCAAGTCATCTATGTTATTCCACACGTTGTTTGTTGTTTCCCACATCGTAACCACCACCATGCACCCCAATACTCATGATAATGATGAGTATCATCATAGTATGTGTCGCCACTATAGCATAAACATATCGGTTCGCACAACCGATGAACTTAACCCTTATGACTACACTATCCAGAGATCACCCAACATTTGTCATAACGAGGAATGAGAAATTATGAATACAGGCATACTGGTACTCGGACACGGTAGCTCACTGCCACACAACAGGGCGCTAATCGAGAAGATTGCAGAGATGGTTGCTGATCACGACGGCGTTGTCGTGAGGACAGCCTATTTGAACATGGAAAAACCGACCTTGAAGGAGGGTCTGGCAAACTTTGGTGGAACCGGCGTCGATAAGATCGTTGCGCTGCCCATATTCCTTGCGCACGGGGTTCACACGCTCGAGGACATACCAAAGGAGCTGAATCTGGACGGAAATATGACGGGATCAACCGAAATCGACGGAAAGACTGTCGATATCGTGTATGCCGCTCCGTTTGGCGCGGATCCGGTAATCGCAGATCTTGCATACAAAAGAGCGGAAGAAGCGCTCGCACGTTAGGTTAGATAGCAGCTATGAACGTTCTGGTGCTCGATCTAACGCATGGAGGCGGCCTCATTGCGCAGTCCCTAACAGAGACTGGGACTGATACCGTCACGGCTGTTGATGTGTACCACACAACCGATGACCGCGCGCGTCACAATCTCGAATCGTGTGGGATATCGGTTCTGAGAGAACCACCCTCCGCAGGCGACTTCGACCTGATAATCTCGCCTGTGCATCTGGATTCTGCATACCCCACACTCAGCGATGCACGCGCGGTTGACATTCCTGTGATCACGCACCACGCCGCAGTCGCCAGGATTCTGCGCACGCAACTCAACGGGTGTACGGTAATTGAGGTGACCGGCACGACCGCGAAGACGAGCACCGCGCGGATTCTTGCCGGCATGCTCTCGGCATGCACAGACCGGAGGACAATCTCGCACACCAGCGCGGGTGTGGAGGTGCGGGGTTGCGGTGAGGCGGGAGCGACGGCTATGATGATTGCAAAATTCAGCATCGCACCTGCGAGCATAATTGCGGTTCTGCGATCGATTGAGGCGGAACTTGGACCCGGGCTCGAACGCGAACTTGGACACGAATCTGACTCCGAATCCAGATCCGAACACAGATCGAACCCGGATGTGTTAATCTTTGAGGTCTCGCTCGGCGGAACCGGGCTTGCGGACTTCGGAATCGTAACCACACTCTCAGGCGACTATCCGATTGCAAACAATACAGGCACAGCGTCTGACGCAAAGATGCAGATGATAAACCTGGCAAAACCGGGTTCAACGCTGATTATAGGAAGCGATGTACCATCCAACTCAGATCATCAAACCTTCACATTTGGAGACTCCGGGGATGTTTGTTTCGATAGAATCGACGCTGAACGTGCCGTGATCAGAGCGATGGGCGGGAAAATCGAGTTTGACGTGAACGATTACGACATATTCTCGTATCAAACGGCGATTCTTTCTGCGGTGACTGCTGCAATCTCAATTGGTGTTGATTGCGGTTGCATAGAGTCGTTTCTTGACCGCTTCATCGGCGTGAGCGGACGTATGAGGGTTACGCAGGTCGACTGCCGAACGATTGTCGATAACTCAAATTCGGGCATGACAATCGCCTCTGCAGAGTCCGCAATCGAACATGCCCGGCGTATCGCAGGAGACTCCGGGGCGGCAAAGATCGTTTTGATCATAGGAATTGAGGAGTACAACGTCTGTGAGGGGCTTGACCTTGAGAAGGCGGTTGAACTGATCGAGAGAAACACCGACTTCGTTGACTCCGTAATCACGGTCGGAGTCAATAGCGATTCGGCGCACAGAGTCACTGATCTCAACGCAGGAATGGATCTGGCAATGAATCAAACTGGAGATGGTGATATGATCATCTCGTGCGTCAAGTGTTTCAGATAGATATATAAATCATCGATCGCAAGATTCATATCACCCCTGAGATACGGTTACGGGCTCGTGGTCTAGCTGGTCATGACGTCGCCTTGACATGGCGGAGGTCCTGCGTTCGAATCGCAGCGAGCCCATCACCACATATTTTACGGGAAACGGCTATTTTCAGTAAGGTTAATATATCAAATCATACCACTACTTTATTACATGCCTCTCGAAGATGTCATAAAAACGATTAAAATCGAGAATGTGGTTGCGTCCACATCGATAACGAGTAAGATCGATCTCGAAGATGTGTCACGAAGAATAGAAGGGGCAGAATATAACAAAAAGCGGTTTCCGGGAGCGATCTATCGGCTCAAAAAGCCAAAACTTGCTGTTCTTGTCTTCGGAAGCGGAAAGATCGTGTGTACGGGCGCAAAGAAGATCACGGATGTTAAGATCGGGGTAACAAAGATCTTTGAGAAGCTTGAAGAGATCGGGGTCAGTACCGAGGGGCAGAGCGATCTCGTTCTGCACAACATCGTCTCATCCGCAGACCTTGGATGCGAAATCAATCTCGATGCCGTTGCGATGGGTCTTGGGTTCGAGAACATCGAATATGAGCCAGAGCAATTCCCTGGTCTCGTTTACCGGATCGCAGAGCCAAAATCGGTTGTGCTGCTTTTCGGAAGCGGAAAAATGATCATCACCGGCTGCAAGAGTCCGGAAGATTCGAAAGTCGTCGTTGATAGGATCGTAAACGACCTCGATGAGCTTGGATTATTATGATCCCGATCACGGATAACCACATCCATCTCGATTACCGGGGAAAAGGTATCGCGGCGGCAAAGGAGTTTGCCCGCGCGGGTGGCACACACATAATCCTTGTGTCCAAGCCGTCATGGACGTTAGGTATTGATGTAACGAAACCTGATGACTTCAGACTGGTATTTGAAGAGACGATTAATATCGTTCGTGAAATAAACATGTCCGACATCGGGGTTGTGGCGTTTCCTGTGCTCGGCGTCCATCCTGCTGAGATCACGCGGTTAACCGAGCGTTTTGGGCTGAAGCAGGCAGAGGAGTTGATGATCGGCGGTCTTGAGATTGCGCAGAAGTTCGTTCTGGAGAACGAGGCAATAGCAATCAAGACCGGAAGACCACACTACGAGGTCTCTGCGAGCGTGTGGGATGCGTCCAACCGCATAATGGCATACGCCATGACTCTTGCACACGAATCCGGCTGTGCTGTGCAGTTGCACACCGAGACCGTGGACGCTACGGCAATCGCAGATCTTGCAAGGATTGCGAGGAGCGCAGGTATCTCGCCAGAAAAGGTGGTCAAGCATTATGCGCCGCCGCTGGTTAACATCTTTGAGCAGGAGGGGATATTTCCCGGGGTTCTCGCAGGCAAGGGTGCAATCGAGGCTGCGCTTGCTGAAGGGAGCAGATTCATGATGGAGACTGATTATATCGATGATCCCGAGCGACCCGGCGCTGTGCTTGGACCAAAGACCGTGCCAAGGAGAACATTACAATTGATCGAGAGGTTCGGCGAGGAGGTCTTCTGGAAGGTGCACAAGGAGAATCCCGAGCAGGTGTACGGAATCGAGATTGAAGTGTGATTATGTGCTATTTTTTGTGATAATCGGATTCACGGCATCACGACAGGGGGTTGATATGCCATGCACCACTTTTGGAACATGCTCAATACTATATGATATGAACCATACGATTACACAGATTTCCACAAGATTTCTGTGTCAATCTCGTG
>DAWR01000076.1:13338-15814 GCA_002506015.1 Candidatus Methanogasteraceae archaeon UBA261
CTGCGCCCGCCGCGTTCTCCGCGGTGGTAAATCACTTGATTTTCAGACAGTGCCCTTTTTGGGTATACAACATACCCTTTCAAGAATAGGGGCTGCCTCCGGATCCTCATTTTTGCATCTTTGCCGCATCCACAACCTTCCCTGCAAGCTTTGCGCACTCAGCAAGATCGTCCGCTCCCGGCACAAATTTAACAGATATTGGATCAACAACCGTAACACCGGTCTTCTCAAGCTCGACCGCAATCGCTTTGACCGCGCCTCCCGCCCAGCCGTACGATCCGAAAACGGAACCGACCTTGCCCTTGGGTCGAAGTCCTCTGAGATACGTCAAAAATCCCCCGACGCTCGGAAACAGCCCGTTGTTGATTGTGGGTGAGCCAACGAGTATGATCTTAGCCTCCAGAATCTCGCGTATAATCTTACTCCATTCCGATTTCCCGAGGTGGTACACCTTGACCTCAAACCCGGCATCGATTATGCCCTGCGCAATTGCAGACGCCATCTTCTCGGTGCTGCCCCACATCGTGTCATATACCACGATTGCTGTATCGTTTGACTCGGCTGAACCCCAGCCGCGATACGCGTCAAGAATGTCACCAACACCGGAATTGCGCCAGATCATGCCGTGGCTCGGCGCAATCATGTCGATTTCGAGCCCCAGCCCATCGATCTTCTGCAGGGTCTTTGTGATAAGCGACGAGAACGGCATCAGGATGTTGGCATAATACGTGGCCGCATCTTCAAGTGTCTCGGAAACCTCGTCTGCGTACCGCTTGCTGCTTGCGATGTGCTGCCCGAACGCGTCGTTTGAGAGAAGCAGGCGATCCTCCGGGATATATGTAACCATGTTGTCGGGCCAGTGGAGCATCGGGGTCTCGACGAACGAGAGCGTCTTCGCCCCGAGTGAGATCGTATCTCCGGTCTTAACAGTCTTTATCTCCCAACCATCGCAGTCATAGTACATCGGCAGTTCTTCCGCGCCTTTCTCGGTTGCGATCACGATTGCATCGGGGACGATCTCCATTACGCGGGGAAGTGATCCCGTGTGATCCGGCTCGACATGGTTCACTATCACATAATCGATTGTGCCCGGGTCTGTTATCGCTTCTACACGACTGCATAGTTCATCAAAGAATCCGGCTTTCACAGTATCGACAAGCGCAACTTTCGAGTCTTTAACGATGTATGCGTTATACGTCGTACCTCCTGGTGTGGCATATCCATGAAAATCCCGCAGGTTCCAGTCGATCGCACCAACCCAGTACACTCCATCTTTTATCTCTACTTTGTTCATGATATCATATCTCCGATCAATATTCATCTTCAATATAAACCGTGGCTTTATCAGGAGTTTTTCCACCTTTTACCTGATGGTAGTACGCATAAGTCATCGGCTCGCCCTCTTCGAGAATATCCGCATCAACAACCTCGCCAATGAAGAGGACGTGCGTGCCCACATCCACCTCCTGCGCAACCGCAACCTCGATACAAGCAAGAGCATGATCGAGCACGACAGGTGCACCAGTGGTTCCGGTTCTATATCGGATACTCTCGAACTTATCGATGTCCCTTCCTGACCTAAAACCAAACCTGCCGATTACCTCCATGGGCGCGTCCGTACCGAGAACAGATGCCGCAAAGACACGACTCTCTCGTATGTATTCGCAGGTTAGATTCTCCTTGTTTATAGCAACCGCAACCATCGGGGGCTTGGATGCCACCTGCATCACTGTGTTTACGATCTGACCGTTTAAGGCTTTGCCATCTGTTGATGTGACCACGTAGAGCCCGTAACTGATCAGATGCAGTGCTTTTCGGTTCATATTATCTTAAACTATCAATGAATGATACCAGTGTCTCGCCAGCCTAATTTTATACAATTTTAATCCACCCCGCAACCGTAGCACCTCATCAGGACGGATACACTCCCAGCCCACGTCTGTTGCGTATTTGAATCATCGGGTTTTGAACAGCACCCCGCTTGTCGCCAAGCAAACTCATCTCATATCTCACGTTCCTTATCGGTCAATCTCTTTCCTTAATTCTCTTAACAGACTCCCACATACTTAAAAGTTCTCTTTCACGGCATCATATACATCCATGGCGATCTCCTGATCATACGTATGCGATGTCAGGTTTCTGGATTCAAGGAGTTCCAGCCACCGGCGCTGTCCAATTTTCTAGTGATAGCATAGAATAATCTCTATCAGAAACTTTTTAACTATCGTAAGTGAATATATCCATGGTGATAGTAAATGACCACTTTGGATTATGCTGTATTGAACCGTCAGTATATGGGCTCACCCAGTTATAGTGTTGAGGAGTTCTCGAATGATCTTGAGTGCACTGCAGACTGGATATTTCGCAGAGCTGTTCCGCCTCTGTGTCCGGAATGTGGTGTGGTGATGAGTCGCAATGGATATAACAAGTACTGCAAAAAGTACATCGGTAGCATCAAGATGGGGCGGTATATCTG
>DAWR01000124.1:0-1522 GCA_002506015.1 Candidatus Methanogasteraceae archaeon UBA261
TTGTTGTTTGTGTTATCAGGCATTCTGTAACGCTCCTGTATCATGCCATCGTCTGCACGTTCCTGCAGGTGCGCTTCGACCGCGGACAGCATAATCGGCGGGATCTTTGCTGTGCCGACGAGGGGACTTAAGATTCAGTTCCATCATTTCTTTAGATACCCCGAAATATCCCTTATCCTAATCTTTTTCCCTGACATCAGAATCGCGTTCCGAAATATCCTTGCTGAGAGTCTGATCACAACAAAGACCGAGATTGTGAGTATCAGGAGGCTTGCTGCGATCTCGCATGCCGAAATCCCCGTGAGTGTGATCCGCATCAGTGTTGTTGCGGGTGCTGTGTAGGGTATGTATGTTAGAACCCTTGCGATGACCGAATCCGGTGCGGCGATGATTACACCGAGCAGCATTATTGGCAGAATCCCCATCATCGTGAACACCATTGCGCCCTGCTGCGCGTCTTTCATGGTGCTTGCTGGCGCCGCAACACATGCCATCGATCCTGCGAAGAGGAGATAACCCATGATGAAATATGGGATTGCAAGAATCATTATTAGGGAGATCTGAATCTCCTGAAATATTGCTGCTAACGATGTTAACGATATCACCAGCACCCCGGGACAGATCCAGACGCAGATTTGCAGGAGTCCGGCAGAGCCAAAACCAATAAGCTTCCCTGTAAGAAGTTCTTCAGGAGACAGTGAGGAAAGCAGGATCTCAACAGTCTTATTCTCCTTTTCCGCAACGATTCCCTGCATCAGATACCCCGAAGTTGTCATTATCGAGAGCATCATCAGAATCGCGACCGCATAAGGTATTAAAAACCGGACCTCCTGCTTCTCTTCAACATCCCCATTCTCGTCCAAGGTGATCTGCTCCATATCTGCAGGGCATCTGATCCGGTCACCCAGTGTTTCGTCCACATCCGAGTCGTGCAGAAGGTTGTCGATTATGAACGCCTCAATCAAACCGGTCGGGGCTGAACTGAAGAATCCGCCTGTTCTATACAGGACAACTCTTCCGGTTTCAAGATAATCGGGGGGAATTGTGAAGAATGAGTGTATCTCGTCGTTCAGGAGCGCATTCTCCGCATCCCCGATATCTTCAAACTCGATAAAGATTCCATCCGGTTGCATGATCCCGGTCTCGTCCACAAAGCCGATGTTTCGCGGGGAATCGATGGCTATTTGCATGGCGTAGCCTGAAGTGAACACCACAGGCAGGAGGATTACGAACGGCAGGATCAAAGACAAGATGAAACCCTTCGTCTTAACAGTCGCCAGAAACTCGTGCTTTGCGACAACGAGCGTTTTACTCAAGCGTTGACCACCTCTATGAATATCTCGTTTAGCGACATTGATTTCATCTCAAATCTTCTCAGTTTTACGGATTCCATCAGATCCCTGAGAACCTCCTGCGGGTCAGTTCCCATTTCCATGCCCAGTTCGGCGTATCTTCCATAATCCTCCATCTCTGTTACGCCATCGATCGGTTTCAGGTCTCCCTCGTATTCCACAACCATGAC
>DAWR01000124.1:1561-12075 GCA_002506015.1 Candidatus Methanogasteraceae archaeon UBA261
ATCATCAGAATTCGGTCGCACATTCTCTCTGCCTGATCCATCTGGTGCGTGCTCAGTATGATCGTCTTCCCATCACGCTTCAAATCGAGCATTATGTCCTTCACAATCTTCGTATTGACCGGATCGAGTCCGGAGAAGGGCTCATCAAGAATCAAGATGTCAGGGTCATGAATGAACGCGGAGGCGAGCTGGATCTTCTGTTGCATCCCCTTGCTCAGGTCACTCACCCGCCTCTTTTTGTAATCGATGAGACCGATCTTCTCCAGCCAGAAATCGATCCGGTCATCGGGTTTCTTGACGTTTTTGAGGTTCGCAAAGTACTTCAGGCATTCAAAAACCGTTATTTTCTGGTAAAGCCCCCTTTCCTCCGGAAGGTAACCAATCCTCTCCTTGAAAGCCTCATCAAACACTTTTCCAAACATTGTAACAGACCCATTATCGGATTTGATGATGTCAAGGATTATCCGTATCATTGTGGTCTTTCCTGCTCCGTTCGGTCCGAGTAATCCGAATATCTCCCCGCTTTCGATATGAAAACTGAGATCATCAAGAATTGTCTTCGTGCCGAAGCTCTTTGTCAGGTGCAGAACATCCAGAACCGGTTCACCCACCCCCTCCGTTTTCTCCATCTGTGCACCCGCGATTACTGCCGCTGCTGTTTGCCAGATCGTAAATAGTCTCTTGTTGTTTGTGTTATCAGGCATTTTGTAATGCCTCCATGTCATTATGTAAAGTATTGGTTACATTTAGTACATAAAACTTTCTACCAACCCCTGCGTGACGATTCCAGTTCAGACCACAGCATACAAAAAACCATTATTTCATACGACATGTCGGAAACTATTTAAACTACCGATCTCAAATCACAACTATGGACGAACGAGAACTGGTAGATATCCTGAACCCATTCAACTTCTGGAGAGCTACCCCGTTCACAGGCATCATCCGCCCAAAATATTTAAACAAACTTGAGAGGCTCACATCAACCGGGCAGATAGTTGTTGTGACCGGTGTCAGAAGAAGCGGCAAGACCACAATCCTCGTCCAGTTCATACACCATCTGATCGAGAGTGCTTGTGTGAAAGCGTCGCAGACGATGTATGTGGACCTTGAAGACCCGAGACTGCCGATGCAGGACGGCGCAGGTCTTCTTGATGCGCTTGTTACCGCTCATCAGGCGTTTGTCGATTCGGATGGCTTGTGCTGCCTGATTCTGGATGAAGTCCAGCGACTGTCCGGGTGGGAGCGCTGGGTCTGGATTCAGCAGGAGTTGCGCCCGGATCTTGTAATCATCGTATCTGGCTCATCGGCGGAACTGCTCTCGAAGGAACTGGCAACGCTACTCACAGGACGGCATCTCGATCTGGAGGTATTCCCACTGGATTTTTCCGAATACCTCCGATTTCACGGAATCGATCCCGATGACCCGCTTGCAGATTCCGGGGAAATCAAAAGTCTCGCCTCAGAATACATTTCGGAGTCAACATTTCCCGCGGTCGTCCTGACACCAGACCCCGATCTCAAGGAGCGGATGGTGCAACAGACGTATAGGGATGTGATCAACCACGATGTAGCCCGCAGATACGGAGTCCGTGAGATCGAAAAACTGGAAGATGTGACAACGACGTTTATTGCATCGGTCCCGGGTCCTGTTACGTTAAACAGCACGAGACGTGCGCTTGGCGGTCGTGTTTCACTCGATTCGATCGAACGATTCGCAAGATACCTCGAAGAGCCGTACCTGCTCTTCTTCGTAGACATCCATTCATTCTCCGCGGGCAAGAGGAAGCGAAGCCCGCGAAAGATCTATGCTGTGGATAACGGCTTGCTTCTGGCGGTTTCCCACCGTTTCGCAAGTGACCGCGGAAAATTGCTTGAGAATGCGGTATTCCTCGACCTCAGACGAGAGGGTTATGAAATGTACCGTCTGATGGACGGAAAAGAGGTCGATTTCCTGATCTGGAAAGGAACCGCGCCCCACGCGCTGATCAATGCATGTTCGGACGTTTCAGACGCCGACACAAAGAAACGGGAGGTTGATGGGCTGCGGCTTGCTATGCGCAGGTTCGATCTGGACCGTGGTCTTGTGGTCACACTTAACCAGAGCGAGACCATGCCCGTTCCGGAGGGGAGAATCGAATTTCTGCCGTATCGGAGATGGGCTCTTGAGGTTGCGCGATGGTGTATATAGAGGGGCGAAAACCGGATTTTCCCGGATGAGGTATATTATCCGCTCAACTCCCCCTTCCCCGCCGCCTCCTCGAGCAAAGAGCGTCCACCATCACTATAATTGCAACCGTGGCTATACCCTCTTCTTGTGGAATCTCGTGAAATCTCGTGGTTTTGTCGCCTCGCCTAAACACATACTCTGCCGCAACATGGGGCATCGCCAGCAAACACATTTATTACAACATACAGCAAAGAATCGCAGCATGGAATTCTGTCCTGATTGTGGCAGCATGATGACGTTGAAAGACGGCGTGATGGTGTGCGTGCGTTGTGGGTTCACAAAGGAGAACGAAGGCGTCGAGTCATTCGTATCTGTTGAACGACGTGCCGAGAAGACGATTACCGTACTCGAAGGTCAGTCCGACGCCGGACTCCCGACCACCCGTGCACGATGTGAGGAATGTGGCAACGACACCGCCTACTGGTGGCTGCGACAGCTCAGATCCGCGGACGAGAGTGAGACCAGGTTCTTCAGGTGCACGAAATGCGGAAGGACGTGGCGGGAATACGACTGATCTCGGGCGGTCTGTGTGGTAGTCCTATCCGGGCACTATCGAATTAACAATCCATTGGTCCACCCAAGTAGCAAAAAGCCACCATATTTGAGATATTTCTGATTTACTATATTTATCAGTGAGATATGCGCAACACGAATTACGGAATGAGCCTGAGCCATGAGTGATGGGTGCTGAGGGAGTGACTCCTGAGTTGCCCAACACCGCAAAAAGAGAGAAAACTATTTATTACGCGGTGTTAGATATAATATCGGGGTGAATGTTTGAGAATACTGGTTGTGGATGATTCGATATTTATGCGGAAGATCGTGTCGGACATGCTGGAAACCGACCCGGATATTGAGATATGCGGCACTGCACGGAACGGGCTTGAGGCTATCGAGCAGGTAAAGAAGCTGGAGCCGGACGTGGTCACGTTGGATATTGAGATGCCCAAGATGGATGGGCTCACCGCACTCGGTCGCATCATGCACGAGTGCCCTGTGCCTGTTATCATGTGCAGCACACTGACTCAGAAAGGTGCCGATGCCACATTCACAGCGCTCGACCGCGGGGCAGTGGACTATGTCCAGAAGCCGTCCGGTGCAATCTCACTTGACGTACGCAAGGTTCAGTCCGAGCTGATCGGTAAGATAAAGGCAGCTGTACAGGCAAAGATCAGAAAAAAAACGCATGTCGAGCACAAGAAACAGAAATCGTTGAAGTACACGCCAAAATCAAAGACAAAGATAATTGCAATCGGGACGTCAACCGGCGGACCCTCTGCGCTCGCGGAGGTCATTCCTCGTTTTCCCGCAAACACACCACCAATATTGATCGTGCAGCACATGCCTGCCGGTTTTACAAAGACGTTTGCTGAGAGGCTGAACGCCGAATCACAGATCACGGTCAAGGAGGCGAGTGCCGGTGATGAGATTAAGCCAGGGCTTGCGCTGCTTGCCCCCGGGGATTATCACATGACTGTAGGGAAAGATGGCAGGGTGCACCTGAACAAGAACCCGAAGACCCATGGCGTGCGACCCGCTGTCAATCCGATGATGATCACTGCGTCAGAGGTCTACAAATCGGCGATGGTCGGGGTCATCATGACCGGAATGGGGAGTGACGGCAAGGACGGTATCGTCGCGATCAAGAATAACGGGGGTGCCACGATTGCACAGGACGAGGAGTCCTGCGTGGTATACGGTATGCCGCAGGAAGCATACAAAACAGGCAAAGTGGATCGGGTGGTGTCGCTATCACAGATACCCGTTGAGGTACTGCGAAAATGCTGATATAATTCTATTGAGACTATTGATTGGGAGTAATTATAATGGATATGTCCGAATATAAGGGGGAGTTCGTAAATGAGGCACGAGAACACCTTGAGATATTGAATCAGTCGCTCCTCGATTTGGAGCACGACCAGTCCAACACAGATCTTCTGAATAACATCTTTCGAGCAGCGCATACACTGAAAGGTTCATCCGCAACGATGGGTTACACGAACGTGAACACGCTCACACACCGGATGGAGAACGTGCTCGATGCGATCCGCCAGGGTGTGGCTGAGGCGACATCAGCAACGATGGATACGCTATTTGATTGCTTTGATACGCTCGAGATCATGGTCGATGCGATCGATTCCGATGAAGTGAGTGATGTTGATGTCTCCGAACTGGCGAGCCGGCTGGAGGCTCTCTTGACTGAAGGAGTGGAGAACGGCAGAGAATCCATCGAAGCTGCCGATGTTGCAGAGACGGTGGCGACTGTAGAGACTATTTCCGGCGAGGCTGCGTTGCAGGAAGTACCTGAAGCAGAGGCAGAAGTTTCACAGGAGCCCGAAAGCCCGAAAGCACCAGGTGTTCAGGTCACAGCGTTCACAGAGGATGAGATGATTGCCGCATCCGATGCAGTGAACCGCGAAATCTCGGTATTCAAACTGGGTGTTGCACTTGAAGATACGTGCGCCCTGAAGTCGGTTCGCGCGGTGATGGTCTTGAAGGCGATAAGCGAACATGCCGATATTCTTGCAACGACGCCTGATGCGGAGTGTATCGAGGATGGTGAGTTCGGTTGCGGCTTTGATGTGATCATCGGTACGAGCGAGACTGGTGATATGGTCAAAGAAGCAGTCGAACGCGTGAACGAGGTCGAGCAGGTTGGTGTACTCGCACGGGAACCGGATCCGCAGCCGGCGGCTGATGCAACTGATTTAACTGATGTAACTGATGCAGCCGGTGAAACCGAACCATCCGGGGAGCGTGCCTCTGCTGAGCCTGCGGAAGTCGCCGCTCCACAACCAACGTCGCCACCGCCACAATCATCAGCAGCATCCTCCAAGAAGCCAGAGGTCGTAAGAAGCGTGCAGAGTGTGCGGGTCAACATCGAGAAACTGGATGCGCTTGTCAACATGGTGGGCGAGCTCGTCATCAACAAGATCAGGCTTCTACAGATCCAGTCGACACACCAGATCAAGGAACTGGATGAAACGGTGTCGAATATCGACCGACTGACAAACGATCTGCGCGATGAGGTCATGGAGATGCGCATGGTGGCTGTTGCTCAGGTCTTCAACCGGTTCCCGCGAATGATTCGCGACCTTGCCAAGAAGAAGGGTAAGGAGATCGATCTGGTCGTCATAGGAAAAGAGATTGAACTCGACCGGACTGTGTTGGATGAGGTCGGAGAGCCGCTCGTTCACCTGCTCAGAAACTGCGTCGACCATGGCATCGAACCGCCTGAGGTGCGGACGAGTGTGGGAAAGGCCGGAAAGGGTACGATCACGCTAGCTGCGCGCAGGCAGAAGAACCATGTAGAGATCGAGGTTTCTGATGATGGTTTCGGAATGGATCCTGACAAGCTGCGTGCGAAAGCGATTGAGAAAGGCATTATAAGCCCGGAAGAAGCCGATGCGACGAGTGATGAGAACGCACTTCTGCTGATCTTTGCACCAGGGTTCTCTACAGCAGAGACGATAACCGATATCTCGGGAAGGGGTGTTGGCATGGATGTTGTGAAGACGAGTATCGAAGCACTCGGCGGCACTGTCAACATCAAATCAGACCTTGGTATCGGAACCACTGTCACGTTGCAGTTGCCACTCACAATGGCGATCATCCAGACGCTGCTTGTTGAGGTCGGCGGCACAGTCTATGCAGTTCCGATCAGTAGCGTTCTTGAGACGATCTCGGTTATGCCGGATACGATCAGGACGATGGGTACACAGAAACTAACAACGCTCAGAGGGAACGTGCTTCCACTTGTATGGGTGCATGACCTCTTCGGAGTCTATTCCGAGAACGGGCACGACGAGGTCGTTGCGGTGGTGGTCGATCGCGGAGGGCAGCACGTCGGGCTGGTCGTGGATTCGCTGATCGGACAACAGGAGATTGCGATCAAATCACTCGATGGTGTGCTGGCGGGAATCAAGGGATTCGCAGGTGCAACCATTCTCGGTGACGGACGAGTGATCATGATTCTGGATGTTGCCTCGATGGTGTGAGCGATGCCTGAGATCGTCAAGGTTGCAATGGCTGACCTGAAAGTAGCCCGCGACCCGGCGGTACTGATCACGATAGGGCTTGGATCGTGCATAGGAATCGCACTGTATGATCCGGTGGTGAAGGTTGGTGGGCTTGCACATATCATGCTCCCGACCAGTAAACGGGTCACTGATGGCAACGGCAGCAATCCGATGAAGTATGCGGATACCGGAATCGAGATAACTCTCAAGAAGATGGTTGCGATGAGTGCGGTGAAGAGGCGCATAACCGCTAAGATCGCAGGAGGCGCGCACATGTTCTCCTGTGCGAAGGAGAACAGTTCATTTCTTAAGATCGGCGAGAACAACGCCGCCGCTGTCAAGGAGAAACTCGCACAGGAGGGAGTACAACTGATATCATCAGACATAGGAAAGGACTACGGCAGAACCGTGGAACTGCACACCAAAGACGGGAGTTACGTCATAAAGACGATTGCGAAGGGATCAAAGGTGATCTAATATGGATGAATTCGAAGAATTGAAGAAGAAGATATCCGAGGACAAGAACTTCAGTTGCGCTCAGTACAAGGATCCGTATCTGAAGCGGAGATTTGCGATCAGGATGCGTGCCACGACTACGAAATCGTACCGTGAGTATATGGGGCTGCTTGACACGGATCCGGAGGAATACCCTATCCTGCTGAGCGTCCTGACAGTGAATGTCACCGAGTTCTTCAGGGACACAAGCGTCTTTGAGGAGGTGAAACACGTTCTGGAACTTGCGATCAAGGCAAAACAGGAGAATCATCGGAATTCCATGCGCATCTGGAGTGCGGGCTGTTCGGACGGGTCCGAGGCGTACACAATAGCGATGCTCTCAGATCATATCCTTGGCACAGAGACGAGCAGTTTCAAGGTCAATATCTATGCAACCGATATCGATGACAGTTCCTTGAAGAGGGGCAGGGACGGAATATACAAACCCGATCTTCTGAAGGGGGTTGCGAAACCATATCTGCAGAAGTATTTCAACAAAGTTGACGGCGGCTATCAGGTGACTAACTCCGCCAAAAAGATTGTTACGTTCAAGAGAAACGATCTGATTAACGAGCGACCGCTTCCGATGATGGACATGATATTCTGCAGAAACGTTGTGATATACTTCTCACGAGAGCTGCAGACGAAGCTCTTCATGAACTTCTACAATTCATTGGTTAAAGGCGGTTATTTTGTTATGGGAAAGACCGAGACACTGGTCGGCGAAGCAAGAGATAAATTTATACCAGTGAATAATAAAGAACGAATCTACCAGAAGTAATACTATGGCACAGGAAAAGGTTGTCACGTGGTTGGAGGGGAAGCTTTTCTTCGTGGATACCTACGCCGCGCGAGCGAACTGGGTACCATGCAAGGTTGTGTTGACCTACGGCGGAATCTGGCTAATGTACGGCAACGAGAAGAGGGGCGTTCCATTAGCATCGATTGCCAGTCTCGGAAGAGAGGTCTCAAAGAAACTGATAGGCAATGTTTCAGACTATCTCTCGATTGCGTATGTTGTCGGGGGCAAGGAGACAACAGTTGCAATCACCGGACAGTCTGCGCAGCTCAAGAAGCTGAAAAAATACATAATGTTTCTGCAACTCAACAAAAAACCAGTGTACATACTCCACCCGGCAAAAGTCGGGGGTGCAATCCAGGATAAGGTCTCGTGGGAGCAGGGCATCTTAAACGTCGTGTGGACGCCGGGCGGCGCAGCCGACAAACTCGTTGTCCAGCGCAAGTCAGGAAACGTCGAGATTGCCATGGGCGAAATCGAGATGATCCGGACCGAGAACCAGAAGATCAATGGAAAGCCGCAGACGATTGCAAATATAAAACATTCCAGTGCTGACAACGTCTATAATACTTTCATACTCGCAGGAATTCAGAATTCGCTCATCGAATACATCAACGATCACCTGAAAGAACAGGGTGTAATATCCGGGCATGAAGACGGTGTGGCGGGCGGAGGGGGTGGCGGTGACGCCGCGCTCGAGGGACTCGAGGACGAGATACTGGTCGCGCTCTATTCCGGCGTATCCGCGCTCGAGGTGCCCACCTTCATGGACGGCACAGATGTGGATCAGGTCGAGGAGATCTACGACAAACTGATCTCGTACGGACTCGTAGAACTGGTCCGTCTCAGGAAGGATGTCAAACTGACAGCGAAAGGTAGAAATATAGTGAACAAGAAAATGCAGATGTAGGGAACCAAAGGAGGGGTTAGTATCGCAAACATAATGCTTGTGGACGACTCGAAGTTCATGCGGGCTCTCTTGAAGAAGGTCATGGCGAGTGCGCATAACATCGTGGGGGAAGCAGAGAATGGAGTTGAGGCGGTCGATATGTATGAGCAATTATCGCCAGACATTGTACTGATGGATATCGTAATGCCACACATGGACGGAATACTTGCAACGAGCAACATCGTGGGCAAGCACCCTGATGCGAAGATCATCATGTGCACGTCTGTTGGGCAGGATGAGAAGGTGAAGGCTGCAATCAAAGCCGGCGCCAGGGGATACATCACAAAGCCATTCCAGGGACCAAGTGTCCTGAAGGAAGTCGAGAGTTTACTGGGTCAGTAATCATGATTGGAATGGAAACCCTCAGAGAACTGAAGAGGCTCGGGGATCAGAGCGCGGAGATGGTGGTCGAATCGCTTGCCGAGATGACAGCGATGGAGGTTGTAATGGAGGTCTCTGCCGTCAACCTGGCCGAGATCGAACAGATTCCTGCAACAATCGGCATAACCGATGACGCCATGATCGGGCTCTTTGTGCGCTTCACTGGCGAACTTCCGGGATCGGTTCTGACAATGCTCTCGATTCCGTCTGCTCAGAAGCTTGCCGACATCATGCTTGCGGGCATGGGTGACGAGCCATCCGATGGAGATGTGCTCTCTGAGATGCAGCAGTCAGCGGTCGAGGAGATCGGAAACATCATCACATCATCGTTCATCGATGTCTGGGCAAACGAGTTCACAACGGCACTCACCCAGACACCGCCCGCGTTCGTGTGTGATTATGTTCCATCGGTAATCGATTCTGCGCTTGCGAGAGCATCCGAGAAAGGGGATTTCGCTGTGGTCTTCAATAGCGCAATCCGTATCACGGACCAGGGCATCGACTGCCACATTCTGGTGCTTCCCGATCCTGACAAGATGCAGATGATGTTTGATAGTATGGAGTGAGTTATGGTCAAACTTGAAAATCTTGAAACATTGAAGGGGATGGGGGATACCAGCGCAGCAATGGTTATGGAGTCGCTTTCTGAGATGCTTTGCATGGAAGTTGAGATGGATGTCTCAGCCGTTCATGTGGATACGATCAAGAGCATTCCCGAGGTCCTCGAACTGCCTGGTGGTGTGATTGTCGGGGCTTCTGTGGGCTTTTCCGGGGACATAACCGGAACAGTGCTCACGATTCTCTCGGTCGAGAGCGCACGCAAGATGGCTGACATCCTGCTCGCAGGAATGGATGAGGAGGCGCCAACAGATGGTCTCACCGAGATGCAGGAGTCTGCGATACTTGAGATCGGAAACATCCTGACATCACCGTTCATCGATGTGATGGCAGATGCCACATCCATGGTGTTGACGCAGAGTCCGCCATCAATTGCGTGTGACGTACTGAGCACTCTGATCGATCAGTCTATGAACGGGTCTCAGACAAGCGATTTTGCGATCGTCTTCAACAGCGCGCTGCATGTCGTGAATCAGGACATCGACTGCAACATCCTGATGCTGCCGGATCCTGACACAATCGAGCTGTTATTCAAGAGCCTGTGAAATTACCGCACAGCGGTTCCTGCAGGAGCCTCGCGCTCCGGCACAAGCAGGATCGCACCATCGGAATCAGAATCAGCGGCAAGGAGCATGCCCTCTGATCTGACACCGAAGAGCGTTGCCGGCAGCATGTTTGCGAGAACCACGATCCGCATCCCGATGAGATCGTCCGGCTTGTGAGTCTCCGCAATCCCTGCGACGATCTGCCGATTTCTGCCCTCGCCAAGATCAACTGCGAGCTTCAGCAGTTTCTTCGATTTCTTGATCGGCTCCGCCTGCAGAATCGTTCCGACGCGGATATCAAGCTCTGAAAACTCCTCATACGTAACGTGCTTCTTCTTTGTCGCCATTCTTACCCGTTCATCAAGAATTGCCTCCATCTCCTTGATCGTTTTGTCCTCGATCTTTGTGAAGAGTACGGTAGGCGTAGGAAGCGGCTGTCCCGCCGCAATCTCCCCAGTTGCTTCGTTATAATGCGTAT
>DAWR01000155.1:0-970 GCA_002506015.1 Candidatus Methanogasteraceae archaeon UBA261
AATCCACCAGACCTGCATCCGGTCCACCCTGAAATGTGACATCAACATGATCTGAATCTACTTGCGTCGCAGTCACTCCCACAGTGTACGTCTTCTTCAGACTGCCGCCCATTCCGAACACGAATGCCCCGATGACCGCAGCCAGTATCACGGTGATCGCAACCATCAGAATGACGCCGATGACTGGCGATACCGCTTTCTCGTCCTTCCTTACGCTCTTCCTTACGTTTCTGTTTGCCATATTGTTCTAACCCCCTATGGTTATCGTGTTCGACCGCTTTCACTACTTCCGGCGGTCGTCTATTGTCTTCTTCAATCTCTCAGCCCACATGTCCCCGGTCTCGGTGTATGGACATTCGAGATAATGCTCAACTGCCGTCGCAACCGCATCCTTCGTTGTCTTGTGACCGGACTTCTGCTTAAGGGCTTCAAGATCGTCGTCGGTTAGCACGGTTTGCACATGCACTATCTTTGTCATTATCTCGCTCCCGCGGGATTACTCCCGGCACATATCTCATTATCATTATGAACTATATAAAGGCTTCGGTCTGCCCTGGCGCGGGTGATGAAATGTTCGCGGTATAGGGGGGAATCGAAAGGATTTTTCGTGGATGTGGGAGATTGTGGGGGATTGTGATTGCGATCCGGCGCACTCGCCCCAAAAGTTGCGAAGGAGCTTGCCCACACCGCGCCTCTGAGAGGATGCAAAACGAGAACCCGGAAGCCAGGTGGCAGCGGACAGTCCGATCGATGGTCTGGCGCACGTTGGTTACTGCATATAAATAACTTTCTGACTGATAATCCCGTTGGCTTTGAGTGCACTCTTTATCAAGGATGGCTCACAATCGATTTCGCCGAATTTGCGGTCCATGTAACGCTTCATAGCACCTCACAATCCTCTGGCATCATCGATCATTACGTTCATTCTGGAGTCGAGATTTTCAAATCCGCTTGTAATCTCTGTCCGCAC
>DAWR01000155.1:1022-6028 GCA_002506015.1 Candidatus Methanogasteraceae archaeon UBA261
TAACGTCAATCAGTTCTTTGAGGTACTCAATAATTTTATCCATCGTGCCATCCGCTTCCCCCTCGCACACAAGTCTATAAAAATCATCGTAGTCCCCAGTGGCATCAGCATACTCAACTTCAACAGCATCAACGTCAATCAGAGTGTTTTTGATCCGTATCGCATCAATAAATCTGTCCAGATCACCGTCTTCGCTCTCTGCGATTATCCTGACCCGCCCATCATCAAGATTCTGGACAAACCCGGTCAACCCAAGGACTTTTGCGATCGTAATCACTTTTGCTCTGTAGCCCACGTTTTGAACCGTTCCGGACACTACCGCTCTGATCTTCTTCATCAAATCCACTTCTTTTGCGAGCAGTCATAAAGTTTTGCGTATGCTTGACCCGGGGTGTGCCGTGAACTGCCACACTACAAGACACAATCGTCAGCCCGACGGTAAACGCACAGGCGGGGGGACGCGGGCATGCCGGGATGAAGAAAAAGTATCGGAAGACGCTGTACATCTGCTGCCCGGACGCTGGGAATTGCAAGAACACGCACGCGGACGATTGGGGACGCGGGCATGCAACGCACGCCCAGGCTTGCGCTTTTTCTGTCTCGTTCTATTTTTCTCCGCTTCAGCCAATCATATAGTATACAGCTCTACATATATAACTTGGAACTATAGATTACTGCCACAGTGGATATAGGAGGATCAAGGGGTGCGAAAAAGGCGTCTCTGTGCCCTCTGTGGCGGAAAACTACAAAAAAAACAGATACGGTTTAGCATATCAGCGAGATATCCGTAACACGAGTTACCAAATCCAAAAAAATGTACACGGCGGCATGCGCAAGCAAACGCTGCCGCCTCGGTCTCCGCTGCTCTTCTGTCTCACAGATCGATCGTGCCTGCCGCCGCCTGCATGAGCATGAATACGTCGATGGATGTGACTTCACCGTCGTTGTTGATATCAGCAGCAGCAAGCGTTATCACATTGTTGCACTGGTAGCTACCGGATACAATCTGGAGTGCGATTGTTGCGTCTGCGTCAGTGATGTCCCCATCTCCATTGAGATCACCCTTCCGCGGCCACGACTGCATCAGCGGATACCGGTCCGTGTTGTTGCCGCCAGGAATTGGGTGGGGAACATCTCCGATACCGTTCATGTTATTGTCGGTTCCGTTATAGTCACTCCAGTGGTTGCCTTCAGCGCCAGTGTCCCACTGATTTATGCCGGTGTCGCAGGCGCTCTGCTCTGTGTTGTTGATTAGGTTGTTGTGGTAGAGCATGTTGTTGTCCGACGACTGCAGGCTGATTCCACAGACGTTGTCCGACACCGTGTTGATGTAGAACGCGTTGTTCTCCGAATAACCCATAACAATTCCGAAGATGTTGTTAGAGATCATATTATCCGTCACATTACAACAATCAACTTCCCAGAGTATCATTCCGGCGCTCGTATTAGAGAGATCCATATCGTCCGCGGTGATGTTGGTGCAGTTCACGAGAATGACCTGCCCCGCATCCCGAATCGTGAGATTGGACGCATCCTCAAGGTATGCGAGAGGTTTGCCGTTCACCGTATTGTTCTCAACAGTGTTCCCGCGTGACCACGCTCCGACATACATCCCGCAATTCCGGAAAGTGTTATTCGCAAGCGTGCTATTGTTCGAAGACGCCACATAGATGCTGTAGTTCGCATTAGAGTCTGCCGTGTTGTTGCAAAACGTGTTGTTCTCCGAATGCTCCATAAAGATGCCGTCTCCGTTGTAGACGCCGCACCTGCTCAACGCAGTGTTGTTCGATACGTTGTTCAGAGAGAACGTGTTATTGCTTGAATAGCGGATATGGATGCCGCAGTCGCTGTCAGACACGTTGACCCGCTCGATCCTCGAATCCGTTGTGTGTACGAACAGTATCCCCTGTGCATTGCCGGTCAGTGTCAGGTTTGCAACCGTCATATTCGTGGAGTTCACAATTCCGACAAAGCCAAAACCGTCCATGACCTGTTCATCCTGCTGATCAACCAGGTAACAGATCGGTTTTCCATCTACCGTGTTATCTGCATCTATCGTATGGATGTAGTGAGACAGATCGTCGCCAAAAACACCGAAGTTCCGTGCATTTCCGGACATCGTGTTCTCATAGATTGTGTTGTAGCTCGAGTAGTGCATGTGAATGCCGCCAAGACTGTTGTCAGATGCATTATTTTCGCAGAGCGTGTTTTCGTTCGAAGAGTTCAGATCGATTCCGTCATATTCGTTCAGGCTAACAGTGTTCTCAGAGAGCGTGTTGCCGTCCGAAGAACGCAGGTCGATTCCCACCTCATCATTTGAGCTTACGACGTTCTCACGCAATAGGTTGTCGTTCGAACTCTCCATCTGAATACCACACTCGTTGTCCGATACCGTGTTGCTCAGTAGCGTGTTTTCGTTCGAAGAGTTCAGATCGATTCCGTGGCGGTTGTCCGATGCAGCATTCTCTTGCATCAGATTGTTGGTGGATCCATACAAGCGGATGCCGTGCCAGACGTTCGAACTTGCGACGTTTCTCTGCAGTATGCCGTAGTTCGATCCATCTACATAGATGCCATCCTTGTTGTTTGATACACCATTACCGGAGAGCGTGTTACCATCCGAGAACGATATGTATATGCCATAGTTTGCATTCGAGTTTACTGTATTGTCGACGAGCGTGTTTTCGTTCGAGTTCGCAACAGCAATGCCATCCGTATTATCCGATACATTGTTACCGGAGAGCGTGTTACCACTCGCAGAAGACAGAGATATGCCATAGTTCTCGTTTGAGTGTACCGTGTTGTATGAGACCGCATTGTCACCCGAACCATCGATCCAGATACCATCGCCATTATTCGATGCGATGTTTTCGGAGAGCACATTTTCGTTTGACGAAGATGCCAAACAGATGCCGACGCCACTCTCTAATGCGTTGTTGCCCTGTAACATATTGTTGCTCGAACCATCCAGGGAGATGCCATTCTTATTATCTAATACATCGTTACCAGAGAGCGTGTTACCACCCGAGGAAGACAGACGAATACCGCAGTTTGTATTCGAGTTCGCAACATTTCCGGAGATGGCGTTGCTGTTTGAATCATATAGGTCGATGCCATCTGCATTGTTGGATGCGTTGTTGTCAGTTATGTTGACATTACTGACACCGGAGAGATAAATTCCACATCTGTTCGAGGTGGCATCGTTGTCAGCCAAGGTGTGGTCACCATCGGAATCGAGGATACAGAATCCATGATCGTTCGAAGTTGCGATGTTGTTAGTTATGGTGGTGGTGCTAGAATTGGAACTCCGAATACCGGTACCGCCATTAAAACCTGCGAAGTTGTTGGTTACAGTGCTGCCACGCGAATATCCAACAGAGATTCCGGTACCTGTGTTCGAACTGACATTGTTGCCGGTCAGGACTGTGTTCTTGCAGGAAGTGACAAGCAGTCCTGCGAATTTGTTCGAACTTACATCGTTAGCTGATACCACGCTATTGTTCGAGTCGATTATGAAGACGCCCTGGTGGTTGTCCGATGCGTCGTTGTTCTGCAGAGTGGTGTCGACCGAATCGGAAACATAGATGCCAGCATAGCCGCTTGATTTCACAACATCGCCGAAGACTGTGGTGCCGTTTGAATGTTGTAGCCATATACCCCTCTCCTGACTATCCGATATGTCGTTGTTCTGAAGAGCGATGTCGTTTGAATAGGAGACAAAGATGCCGTAATGGTTGTTCGATTTCACAACATTGTCAGAGACGGTGCTGATATTTGAATAATGTAGCCATATACCAGCCCAATTTCCATATACATAGTTGTCAGAGACGCTACATTGATCCACGCCCGCGAGATGAAATCCCGCACAACCGTATGCTGTTGCTCCGGACACCTTAAACCCGGAGAGACTCACACCACTTACGGTCACGTCAAAGACGTGCCCCCTGTTAGCGGTCTGCACGATCACTGTGTCTGCGCTCTCACCTCTAAGCGTGATCTTCCGATCCACATTCACATTCTCTGTATATGTCCCGGCAGACACGAGCACAGTGTCGCCATCAGACGCGTCGTTCACCCCTTCCTGAATGGTGTCCCATCTGTGATTTGAAGGGTCATCGCTGAAGCCATCATCCACATAGATCGTCTTTGCAGTTGAAATACCTGCAATCATGGCATTCGTGTAGTCGCCGTCGTTTGTCCCGGCAGCAGCCGCCATGCCCGTGCATGCGAAAATCGCTGCAACCGCAATTCCCAGTGCGAGCGGAGCGCCCGCGCCATAGCTCATCCTAATAATCGTACGAAATTTAGTCATATAGTTACGTGTGGTCAATAACAAACACCTCCAGAGCGGTATCTCTAATACCGATCTCATCCCTATATACCCGCACCATCCTATATATACCTTCTTCACACCCACTCACAAGTAGGCTATGCAGCGCAGAATATGGGGTCCGAGCATAGCGAATATACGCTACACAAGTAGCTACACAAGCGCACACCATTGGGCAGATAGTAATCTATAATAATTCATAGTAAAATACAAAACCCACAAAACAAACAGACTGCAAAAAAAGGGGGCACAGACGTGCCAAAAGAAGTATGCCGAGCTTAAATCGCCATACCACAATGGCGAAAAACTCGCATACTATTTAATTTCACTGGTTCATCAGCTTCTCTTGCTGACCAGATACACAGCCACAATTATTCCAGCGACTACGATCACCGCAAGTACCATCCCAAATCCTGAGAGAAAGCCAGAATCGTCGTCAGACTCTGCCCCAGGTGCCTCAGGGGTTGCTGTGGTCTCCGCAGCCGAAGTTGTCGGTTCTGTCGAAGAAGTTGATGATGATTCGGTCTCTCCTGATACTGACGACGCATTCTCGTCAGTTGACGTTGTCGTCGTTGTCGTCGGCAATCCGGATCCGCCGCTTCCACCACCACCGCTGCCGCCATAAGCTGGTGCAGGGGTTGTGGGCGCAGGTCCTGCGTGAAGATCGAGCTTCTCC
>DAWR01000045.1 GCA_002506015.1 Candidatus Methanogasteraceae archaeon UBA261
TACTAACAATCAAATACCTCCTGCTCATCCAGATATGTATCGGGGGTGTTCTGATCCTCTTCATGGACGAGATTGTGTCCAAATGGGGCATAGGGTCTGGTGTGGGCATGTTCATCGTTGCCGGAGTCTCTCAGCAGATCATAAACGGCTTGGTCAACTGGATGCCGGTGAAAGGTGAGGTGATCCCGATCGGACTGATCCCGAGGTGGGCGTATATGGCGGGGACAGGAATGCTACCGACAGGCTTTGTCAACATCATAATTGACACAGGGATACTCGCGCTGATCACAACCGTCACCATATTCATGCTCGTCGTATTCGTGGAGAGTACCCGAATCGAGATTCCGCTGGCACACAGCGCGGTTCGCGGTGCACGCGGGAGATTCCCTGTAAAACTGATCTACGCAAGCGTGCTTCCAATGATTCTTGTGCGTGCGCTACAGGCAAATGTTCAGATGATCGGGCTCCTCTTATCCAGTAGAGGAATCACGATATTGGGAGAGTTTAGCGGAAACACACCGGTCGGTGGAATTATGTATTACCTTGCGCCGATTCACAGTCCGAGCGACTGGATTCCGTCGCTTGTAGAGAGTCATTATGGAAGCCTTGGTCACGCCGCACCCGCTGTCTGGCAGATCATGCTTCATGTCTTCTGTGATGCCGCGATGCTGATTCTGGGTGGAATCGTCTTCGCGCTCTTCTGGATTGAGACGACAGGCATGGGCGCAAAGAACGTTGCGCAGAACATACATAATTCAGGGATGCAGATTCCCGGGTTCAGGCGAAACATCCAGAGCATCGAACGAGTCATGGAACGCTACATCCCCAAGGTCACAATCATTGGCGGAGCATTCATCGGCGCGCTCACACTGGTCGCATCGATGATGGGAACAATAGGCGGTGCCGGCGGCACGGGACTATTGCTCACCGTGAGTATCGTCTACCGGCTGTACGAGGATCTCGCATCCGAGCAGATGATGGAGATGCACCCGATGATGCGGTCGTTCTTCGGAGAAGGATGAGAGGGGAGAGGAGGGAATTAGAGTATGATCGGGAATATTATTCTCCTTGGTCCCCCTGGCTCAGGAAAGGGCACGCAGGCAAAGTTGTTGGCAGAGAGACTGAAGATTCCGCATATCTCAACGGGAGACATTCTTCGGGCAGCGAAAGGAACAGAACTCGGAGACCGGGCTGCCGAATACATGAACAGAGGCGAACTCGTTCCCGACACTGTTCTGATTGCGATGATTGAGGACCGGCTCTCGCAGCAGGACTGCGCGGCAGGCTGCATCCTCGATGGGTACCCGAGAACGATTCCGCAGGCGGATGCGCTCTCTGAGATACTCACAGAACTGAATCGGGAGATTAAAACAGTGCTCGATATCGAGGTTCCCGACGACCGGCTGATCACCCGTCTCTCGGCGCGCCGGGTATGCGCATGCGGGGCAACATACCAGCTAACATTCAACCCACCACAGTTGGAAGGTGTCTGCGATCTCTGCGGCGGAGCACTGTATCAGCGCGATGACGATACCGAAGAATCCGTTCGCAACCGTCTTCTGGTGTACAAGAGAGAAACGCAGCCATTGATCGATTATTACCGGAGTCAGGGGTTGCTGGTTGCAATTGATGGAAGCGGTGGAATTACAGAGATCGCAGATGAGATCTACCGTGCCGTCTCCTGAACGATCGTACGAAGGGATTTATACGAGCTCTGCCAAAGAACAGAACCGATGAAGAAGAACGTCAGTTTTTCGCTGCTCGGACTCATCCTGCTGCTTGCTGCCGGGATTGCGGCATCCAGCGTCTACTATCAGTACACGTACTCAGACCTGCAAACGAAATACGAAGACTCCAATGAGACCCTATATAAGACAATGGGGGATTATCGGGAGAAAGAGCAGATTCTGGACGCCACTCTCCAGAATCTGAGCCTCTCAGAGAAGCGTGAGGATGTGCTCGGGGGAAAATACGAAGAGGTTGAAACCGAGAAAGAAGGGCTTCAGACAGACCTCACCAAGGCGAATGCGGAACTCGTGTCACTGCATACGAAGCATGATGCACTGCAGAGGGATTATGACAGTCTTGATAGAAGATATGGGGTCTTGGAGCTGGAAAAAAGGGTTCTGGAAGACGAAGTGGACGATCTGGAAAGCGATGTCAAAAAACTCAGAAACCAGATAATACGTTTAAACAGTACACCTGTCGTATGACCGCAATCGTCTACCACCCGGACTACCTGCTACACGAGACAGGCGCACACCCGGAACGGAAGGAGCGGCTGCTTGCGATCATGCAACTGATCGAGGAGTCGGAAGTCAACGTACGGAAGGTTGAGCCAGAACCGGCATCAATCGAAGAGATCCGGTATATTCACGATCCTGAATACATCAAGAAGGTGAGAGAGTACTCAGAACGTGAAATGCCGCTTGATCCCGACACGGTTCTGTGCAGAGACTCATACCATGCCGCATTGCTCGCAGCAGGCGGCGTGATTTCTGCTGTTGATCTCGCAATCTCTGGCGAGAACGCGTTCGCACTCGTCCGCCCGCCCGGACATCACGCACTTCCCACCAGGGGGATGGGGTTCTGCCTCTTCAACAACCTCGCAATCGGGGCAAGACATGCACAGCAGAGGGGCTGTGCGCGAGTGCTTGTTGTAGACTGGGACGTGCATCATGGAAACGGCACGCAGTATGCGTTCTATTGCGATCCGTCGGTCTTCTATTTCTCGGTTCATCAGTATCCACACTATCCCGGGACCGGATCAGCCGATGAGACCGGTACCGGTGCCGGGAGCGGTTACACGCTCAATGTGCCGCTTCCCCCTGGAATGGGAGATACGGAATACACCGATATCTTCGAGAGAGTTCTCACACATGCTGCACTCGATTTCGATCCTGATATCGTACTCGTCTCTGCCGGGTTCGATTCTCATCGTGATGACCCGTTAGCAGGGATGGCTGTCACAACCCGGGGTTTCGGAAAGATGGCGTCAATTGTCACTTCGATTGCTGATGAGTGCTGCGAGGGGCGGCTGGTTGCGGTGCTTGAAGGCGGGTACGATCTTGATGCGCTCTCGCATTCGGTTGTTGCAGTGCTTGAGGCAATGGCGGGCGGGGCTGGAGTTGCGGTGTGAGTAGATGGCAGAGGTCGACGAGTACGTCCAGGAACGATACTTGCCCGCACGAAACAGGCTATCCGCCATCTCAAACTCGTGAAAGTCCCGATCATCGGTTCATAGATTGAGGGAAGACTGCTCCGCAACATACGGAAATTTGAGCCGGAGCTGATCGATATGAAGAGAGCATCAGAT
>DAWR01000040.1:0-6879 GCA_002506015.1 Candidatus Methanogasteraceae archaeon UBA261
TAGCGGTTTTGAATATCTAAAAAATATTATTTTTATACTGTGGTGGCACAACATATCCAATTTCAACAGAGAGTGCTTTACAGGTGTATTTAATAAGTATGTATTTTAATAAATATATTGTCTTCAAAAACAAAAAATCACAATCATTAGCCAATAGTCACCATTTGCAAGAATAGATCTTCTTACAAAAAACACGTGCGGAATGTCAGATACGAAAACAATAACGAGAAAGATGCAATGGCGCAAAGAACAAAAGTCTCCGGGTGCAGTTCACTGGAATCTCCAATTGTACCGGTTCCGGGTCATGCAGTGCGGACATAGTGAGGTTGCAGGACCCTGTTTTATTTACTTATATATGAGCAGTTACTGCTAATCCACGCCTTTTGTACTGTTGCACATCCAACTGACCCTCGCAGAATATGTACAATGCCCGGGACGGGTTTCGATCCCGTGATCTCCAGATTTCTCCGGATATTTCAGCGCACTTCTGTTGTCCCTATGAGTCTGGCGCCATCCCGGCTAGGCCACCCGGGCATATAAGAGAGGTTTTGAGCGGTGGTGGTACTAAAGGGTATCGGCAGATGGAACCAATTTGCCACGCGTCTTGATGCGTAACCGCATCTCAGAATATTCAAACCGGACGCTCATGCACAACCTACCGACAGAAAGACGGATGTGTTATTGGCAGGAGGTGTTGGCCGGATTCTCCTATACTCTCTGAGATTTTCTGGCAGTTCGTAGCGAGAAAACGTGTCCAACAGCCGCCTCATCCCTTTTTCATAGATGCGGTATGATATCTTTGTTCCTGCAGGCAAGACCTCTGCCAGATAGCTAAAGATCGCACTTTTTGGTTCTGCCTGAGCAGCCACCATGATCAGATCGACCGGCCCCTCCAGGGGCAGCGTGAACTGGTTGCCATCGATTATCTGGATCTCCTTTGAGAGCCCAATTCTCTCAATCACCTTTCGCGAGAGTTCTGCCCTCTCTTTTTCCTGCTCGATTCCGATTCCTCTGAGTCCGTACTCGCGGCAGAGGATGATTAAGCTGAGTGGCAGCGGTCCGCTTCCGAGAAAGAGAACTGTGTCGCCCGCTTTGAGTCCGGCTCCATGAAATTCGGTTCTTGCAAGCTGGATATAATTGGAAAAGTAGTCGAAACCTTTGAGCGATCGCCACGGGTCACTGCTATTCAATATTGCGTTCGCCTGTTCGATCTCCAGTTCTGCGGTGTAACGACTTCTGAATCTGGTGATCACATCGAACGCAGAATTGAGCCCGGAATTGGACAGAATCGTATCTGTGACCACATCGTCTACATCCAGTGCGATCAATTGGTCCAGCCTTTCAAAGACGGTATTGAGATGAGTTGATGGGTGGGGGTATGTCTCTTCGCGGTCAGAATCCGCGACCATCGAATAGATACCTATGATCTCTCCGGCTACCAATCCTGCGCAGGAATCCGAGCAGATGCCAAGAGCCGGTATGATCTGTTCATGCATATCTGAGTCGTGAATGAATGCGGTCTGCCCGCCCGTGTAAAGTGAAGTTGTACAGGTCATATTAATCACAATACAGATGTAAACCATGACTGATACTTAAAAGCTCTGGCGTACACCGGTTAATTTAAGATCAAAGTTCAATCATCACGCAAAATTTCTGACAATCCTCAGATATGTGGGATTATGTATTATCTTTATCAGATTCGTAACATTCTGCCATTGTGGCGGCGCCAGAATGTCAATTCTGGTATGAATGTCCGCATCCTCGCGCGTGGGTCTCGCAAAAGATATATATAGGAGGGGTAAACACTGTCACATACCGAGATAACACCAACACATATCTCGTGCATACCTAACAACATAGGATGTAATAAATATGAATAAAAACACACTACTAACCGCGTTCGCAACATTGCTGCTGATCGCGTGTACCGGCATCGCTGGTGCGCATTTCACGATGGTCTTTCCAAGCGACAGCGAGGCTACCGTCTGGGATGTGACACCTGAAGACTACATCGCAGAGCAGGGCGAGACAAAGACAGTATATGTGATGTGGGGTCACCCATACGAGCACATATCATTTGATATGACATCCGCACCTGAGATCTCTGTCACAAATCCTGACGGAACAGTCGAGCAGCTTACACCCGAACAGATCACTGTTCCGGGACAGCATGAAGACGGAAGTCCTGGTGACTTTGTAGCCTATAAAACAACGTTTACCGTTGATCAGGACGGCGATTCCATCGTACTGGTGAAATACGAGGATGATGGAGAGAATCTGATCGACTACTGCAAAGCCGTGATTCACTGCGGCGAAGAGACATGGTATGGCTGGGATTCCGAGGTTGCAGCGGAGCAGACAGAGGTCATCCCGTATGTGAGACCGTACGGCATGGAAGAGGGATTTGTCTTCTCCGGAAATGCGAAGTATGGCGGTCAGGTGCTTCCGGCTGCCACAGTTGAGGTCGAGCAGTATCACACGCTGGACGTCGGTAAAGAGATTGTAGAGATTGCAGAGGGGAAGTTCTCGTACGACCCGCCGATGGTATTCACAAGACAGGTCAAGACCAACCAGAACGGAGACTTCTCATACACTCTTGACGAGCCCGGAATCTGGTTTGTCTGCGCAGCGAAAGAGAGCGATACCGGAGGGCGCACCATAAGGGGCGTCTTTATTGTTCCAGTTCTCGAAGAGTTCCCGGAAGAGGAATCGTCCGGCTCATCGTCTGCGGAACTTCAGCAGGCAATAACTGAAGCCAAACAGGCAGCGGCAGACGCAAAGGCAGCGGCAGAACATGCAGCAACATCGGCGACATCTTCGCCAGGATTCGGAGCGATCTTTGCCGCGGTCGGGCTGCTTGCAGCGCTTGCAATTCTGATGCGACGGAAGTAAAGCGTGTGATCGTTGCCACGGATGAACCAACAGGGGTTTTGATCACCCCTGCCAATCTTTTTAATGGTGCGTTATATGGTTGATCTGTTGAAATATGTTCATAAGAGGTGGTGAAGAGTGAAATCGATGAAAAGTTTGAATATTCTGGTGCTCTCACTTGTCCTGTGCATGGCGCTCGTATGCCCGGTTGCGTCCGCACACAGGGTGATTGTGCAGGGATACGTGAACGAGATTGCGGTCAAGGCGTATTACGGCGGGGGAGGTGCAGATCCCATGGCTTATGCGGATGTTACGGTCTACGCAACCATAGATGGTAAGGAAGAACCGGTTCCATTTATCACAGGCGAGACCGATGAGGCTGGCATGTATTACTTCGCGCCGAAGAAGCGCGTATCCGAGTACCGGGTGGTGGTGGAAGCGACAGGTCACAGGGGCGATGAATGGGTGAACCTGACCGAAGGCGCAGGACTCACAGAAGCAGAGCAGGAAGAAGCAGAAGAGGAGGCAAAGCTACCGCTTAAGGAAGTGATCACCGGATTCGGGTATCTGGCAGGGATTGCCGGGATCGCAATGATCCTTGCAGCCCGGAAGATGAATAAATAGTGCGAAGGCAGATTGCAAAGAGAAGGAATGAAACAATAAAATGGTTCACATTTCAGACGGCATACTTGATCCGTTGCTCTGGGAGAGCGGCTGGGTGATAACAGCTATAATCCTCGCATACACGCTCTCAAAGATGAAGATTGAGGACGTGCCGAAACTATCAGTCATAACAGCAGCAGTCTTTGTTGCGTCATTGATCCACTTTCAGTTCGGACCCACGAGTGTTCACTTCATATTAAACGGCTTTGCAGGGGTAACACTCGGACTGCTCGCGTATCCGTGCATCTTTGTAGCACTCGTTCTACAGTGCTTCCTCTTCCAGCACGGAGGTGTCACCACGATCGGGATCAACACGATAAACATGGGCGTCCCCGCGCTGCTGGCGTATCTGCTATTCAAATACGGAATGAGATTTGATCTCGGAATAAAGCAAAAAGAGATCTTGTTTGGTACACTCGGAGGTGGCATAGCGGTTGCGCTTGCTGTGCTCTTCCTCTCAATCGAACTCGCCACAACCGGCGAGGAGTTCTTTGAGGTGGCGATATTTGTCGCGACTGCACACATCCCGATCATCGCAATCGAGGCGATCTTTACCGGAATTACCGCCGGATTCCTTGCGACAGTCCAACCGGAACTGCTCTGCAGACGGTGATTGAGCATGATCTCAGAGATTGACAGGTACGCGGGGTTATCCTCACCGATTCACAGGTGGGACCCCCGTCTCAGGATCGTGTCCATACTCGCGCTGATATTCTCGGTCGTGCTGCTCTACAACCTCACACTGGTCACAATCGGCATGATCTTCTCAATTATTCTGGTCTACCTATCAAAAATCCCGTTTTCCTTTGTTCTGGACCGTCTGAAGTTGGTATTCGTATTGGTGCTGCCGTTCTTTCTGATAATCCCGTTCACCACTATGGGTACAGATACCGGAGTTGAGATAGCACGTTTCTATGGAATCACACTGAGTTACAGGGGAATTGAGGCGGTCGGGTTCGCTGCGATGATCGTTCTGAAGGCACTCACATCGGTGATGCTGATCTTTCCGATGATCGGGACATCACGGATGGATATCACGATCAAGGCACTTGAGGGTCTGCATCTGCCAAACAAACTGGTCCAAATGTTTGCTTTTACATACAGGTACATCTTTGTGCTGGATGATGAGTTCGTGCGAACCGAGCGCTCACTTGCATCGAGGGGATTTAAGCGGCGAGGAGACCTTTACACGCTCACAACGGTGAGTAAAGCGATTGCAATGCTCTTTGTGAAGAGCTACGAGCGGGCAGACCGTGTATTTTATGCAATGCGGTCGAAAGGCTATTCCGGAAAGGTTGTCACACTGCACGAGTTCGATTCCGGACGGCAGGACTGGATCAATGCGATAGCGGTCTTCGGTTTCGCGGTTCTTCTGCAGGTCGCAGCAATGTCCGGAGCGTTCAGCATATATGGTGGGATCTGATGGCTGCAATACGCGTCCACGATCTGAACTACACGTACCCTGACGGGACGGCTGCGCTCAGAAACGTCTCGTTTGTAATCGAGGAGGGCGAGTCTGTAGCGCTCGTCGGACCGAATGGCGCAGGCAAATCAACACTCCTCCTCCACCTGAACGGGATTTTGCATAGCACGGAGTCACGCGAGGCTGTCGAGATTCTCAGCGAGACCGTTGATCCAAAAAAAGTGCATAAGATGCCGAAGAAGATTGGAATCGTCTTTCAGAACCCTGATGACATGCTTTTTATGCCCTTGCTCGGCGATGACGTCGCGTTCGGTCCGATCAACCTCGGTGTTGCGAAAGAAGAGGTGAAACGTCGGGTCAAAGATTCGCTCGATCTGGTCGGGCTTGCCGGCTATGAGGAACGGGTCTCGCATCATCTGAGCGGCGGCGAGAAGAAACGGGCTGCAATAGCGACCGTGCTCTCGATGGAGCCCGAGATCATCGCTCTGGACGAGCCAACCGCGAATCTGGATCCGAAGAGTAGGGCTGAGCTGATAGACATCCTCCGGAGACTGAAGGGTGCGGGAAAGACCCTCATAATAATCACGCACGATGTAAACGCGATTCCCGAACTTGCAGACCGGGTAATCGTCCTGGACAAGACCGTTGTTGCGGACGGAACCACTCGCGAGGTCTTCTCAGACACAGAGACGCTTCTTGCGGCAGGGCTCGAGGTCCCGACGATCATGCAGTTCTTTGAGGTGCTTCAGGCGTTCGGGTACCCGTGCGATGTGCTCCCGCTCTCAGTTGAGGGCGCGGCAAGGAACCTGACACAGACGATGGAGGAGGGGGCTGGGCATATCCACCTGCACCTGCACGAGCACACGCACCGGGAAGTCAATTCCGCGCTCGGTAAGTATCGGCATCATCACCGCATAGCCGCGGATTCCGGGCATCCATAGGAACTCCGGAACTGCAAAATCTCAGTCTTTCTCGCAAAAGGCAACCAGAACTAATGTGGCAAGAGGGCCGAAGAGTAGTGACAGGAGAAACCAGTTGAGACCACTTCTGTTCTTCCCCTGGGCGATTCCTGCATTGATCAATGCGAGACTGCCCCCAACCGAATCGCATAGGGTTTGGGGCTCACGGAAGTGCCCCCAGCGGTCTTGAATTTAATATATTCATCCGTAACATCTATATCAATCCTTGACATGAACATTCCTGTTCTCTTTCTTTGATAGACTCACCGATAATTACAGCTATGTCCATCAGGCAATCGTTAGATCGATTGTGGCGCAGGGTATCGGCTTATGACGATTCCAGAATGTGTACGACATTCGCAACAGTTCGGTTCCAGTCTATGTCCTTGGAGAGCGTACCTCTTGCGCCCGCAATGAGCGCATCCTGCTCCACCTCGGTTCTGGTGTACGCCGTGAAGATATAGATGTTTGCATCCGGGTGGCTCTCAAGTATCCTTCTGGTCGCTTCAACTCCATCCATAACAGGCATTCTGAGGTCCATCAGCACGATATCCGGTTTGCGTCCACTGTTTGTCAGTTTGCTGTATATATTGATGCCTTTCTTGCCGTTTTCAGCGGAGTATATCGTAAATGTGTGTTTCTCGTTCATCTCCAGAAAAAGAGACATCAATTTGCGGATATCCCCCTCGTCGTCTACGATCAAGATACTGTAGTCCATTTCTGGTCACTGCCCCCACTACCCGTTTCTTCTTCATCCTCTAAATATCTTCCCTCAAGCGCGAGCCCATCCGGAAATTATGTAATGCCAGTCCGGATGCACAATCGCACGAACGATGTGGAGATGCGGGTTGACGATATCTTCGCGTCTTTGATGGCTGAGGTGAAAAAACCACGAGATTTCACAAGATCAGCACAAGAAAATGATAGTCTTTCTCGTGGAGATGGCTGCGCCGCTGCTTCGCA
>DAWR01000040.1:6941-20216 GCA_002506015.1 Candidatus Methanogasteraceae archaeon UBA261
CAGGATTGACGCCATGCTTTTTAACCGACCGGAAGAAATTGAAAAGACGCAATCACCCCAAGTTTCCGATGATCGCATCTGTCATCTGGCTCATGCTCGCACTTCCGCCAAGATCATACGTGGTCGTGCCCGCTGCAATCGTCTGTCCGGTTGCGCGGATGATCCGGTCAGCTGCGCCATCATCGCCGAGATACCGGAGCATCCATGCGCCGGCAAGAATCGTTGCGCACGGATTCACTTTATCCATTCCTTTGTATTTCGGAGCAGAGCCGTGCGCCGGCTCAAACATCGCATAATTGTCGCCGATGTTTGCCGAATAGACGAGACCAATGCTACCGATCAGCCCTGCGCACTCCTCGCTTATGATATCCATAAACAGGTTCGTTGAGACAAGCACCTTATGATCAAAGAGCTGGGGATTCTTTACGAGTTGCTGCGCCATGTTATCGACGTGGTACTCCCAGAGTTCCACGCTATCGTACTCCTCCGCAGTTGCACGCAGTATGTCCATGAATGCGCCACAGGTCATCCTGAGGATGTTGCTCTTGTGGATTCCGACGACAGCATCCCAGCCTCGCCCCTTCGCGTCCTCAAAGGCGTATCTTGAGATATTCTCGCAGGCGCGTTTCGTGATTCTCCTGATCGCAATAAAGGTGTCATCTGTTATGTCCACCTCTTTTCCGAAATACATGCCCTCGGTTGCTTCCCTCACTGCGACGAAGTCCACATCACCGAGCGGCGCAGGTGCCCCCTCAAACGTCTTGATCGGGCGCACATTCGCATACAGATCGTACCGCTGGCGGATGCTTACCGCAACGCTTCTTGGTGCGCCAACAGCGCCGGGAGTGGTCGTCGGTCCCTTGAAGCATGCGTCGGTCTCGTTTAATGTGCCCCATGTCTCGTCCGGAATCAGGGAGTCTCCGCCGTGTTCCTTCCACCATTCCTCGCCTGCATCGCAGAACACGAACTCGATCTCAGGGCTCACCGCGTCCATGACTCGCATCATGGAGTCCACAAGTTCCGGTCCTGTGCCGTCGCCTCGAATAATTGCTGCTTTCTTCATGTTATCATATTTAGCAGAACCTATATCAGATAAACATGTTGTGGTGATGGAAGGATTAATGGCAAGAAAACTCCAAACCCATCATACGTGACGTCCTCCCCGCTACAAGTAGCGGGGTCTTCTGCCGCATATCTATAAAAGCATCTCAAGAGTGGGGCTGTCGGCACAAAATGGTATAGGCGTACCGTTTTGAGTAAAGATTTATAAACATACATACGCGATTAACACTCCAGACCGATTGAAAGGATGTGCAGGAATGGATACGAAAGACAAGATATATTCGGCGATGATGGTCATATCCGCCTTTGTATTGACGTTCAAATGGCTCATGTGGCTGGGAAATGACGATCCTGTGATCTACGTCTCTGCGATGGTTCTGGTGGCATCGCTCGCCGGCATGATAATGAACATAAATGAACGTCTCAACAAGATCGAGTCCGAAATCGAGGCGAAGGAACGATCGCTGCGTGTCAATATCCAGGGCGTGGAGGCGAGTATGGACCGCAAGCTGGATGCCATGGTCGTTGAGAACAGAGCAAACTTAAAAGAGCTTACAGGGCGATTATACCGGTGAAGAGCGATGCGAAAAGCAAGCATAAATCGAAGAACCCGTGAAACAGCGATTGATCTGACATTTTCAATCGATGGAACCGGCGTATCAGACATCAACACAGATGTGGCTTTTCTTGACCATGTGCTGGAGTCATTCGCAAGACACGGCTTGTTCGATCTTGCGATCACCGCATCAGGGGACATCGAACTCGGCGATCACCACCTGGTTGAGGATATTGGGATTGTGCTCGGTCAAGCGATATCCCAATCACTCGGCGATTGCAGAGGGATTGCACGGTTTGCCGATGTCAGGGTTCCGATGGACGAGGCGATGGCGAGCGTGGCTATTGATCTCAGCGGGAGGAGCTATCTGGTCTTTGATGCTGATTTTTCCTCGGATCTGGTCGGCGATCTCGCAACCCAGATGGTCTCGCATTTCTTCCACTCACTCTGCGCCAACGCGGGCATCAATGCTCACATCTCGGCGTATGGGGCGAATGATCACCACATCGTCGAGGCGATCTTCAAGGCGTTCGGGATTGCACTTTTTAGGTCCGCTGCAATCGAACGGTCGGACATTCCGAGCACGAAAGGCGTCTTGACCGGGCAGTGACCGTGAGATTTGTGAATCTGCTCAACACCGCGTGACATGAACTGCAAGATTTCTGTGTTAGTCTTGTGGATGTGGTATGTGTTTAGCTGATGCGAAAAAAACCACGAGAGTCACGAGATTAACACAAGAAGAGTGTAGCGCAGGCATAACTACACAGGGGCACTGTCTGGAAATCACGTGAGTTCCATAATGGTCAGTTGGATGTGCAACAGCGCGGCATACGCGCAGACAGAGGCAGGAACGCGGTATCGACAATCATCAGAGGCGCGGTGGCTGGTTGTGGCGCGAACGTGGACTTGCGTTGCTGCGCAAGCATTTAATAGATTCGATGCCATACTCCCTTTTATGGAACCATGCAGAGCGTGCTACAAGCGATGTGGAATCGAAAGACTCTGCAAGAATGACCCCCTGCCGCTCGGGGAGGTCAATTTCGATCTGATGGATGGGTTCGAGTACTCGATGGCTGAATGGATGGCGTATTTGTAGCATGAATAAAAATAGTCTCAAGCTAATTTACCTGCTGACAGCCATATCCCTGATCGTGGCGACGTACATGGTCTTTACCGGACCTGTCCCGATCGATCCGGGAGAACGTAGCATACTGTACAACGATCATCAATGGGATCAATACAAGCATAGCTTCAAGATATTCTACTTCCATGTCCCGCTCGCATGGGTGGCGTATCTGGCGTTTCTCGTGGTATTCATCGCGAGTATCAGGTATCTACAGACCTCTGATATGAAATGGGATGTGCTTGCAGCGTCATCTGCCGAGATCGGAGTTGTCTTCTGTTCATTAAACCTTTTGAGCGGTATGATCTGGGCGCAGGGTGCATGGGGTACTTACTGGGAATGGAATCCACGTCTGACAATTCAACTGGTCCTCTTCCTCCTGTACGCGGCATACACGATGCTCCGGCGTGCGATTGCATCAGAGAGTCGTGCACGGTCCTCAGCAGTATTCGGAATCGTTGCATTCGTCGCTGTTCCGATGAGCTATATCTCAATCAAGCTCTGGGAGACGCGGCACCCGGATCTAACCGGCGAGGGTGGTGGTATTGAAGATCCAATCATCATATATACTCTGCTGATTAATATACTGGCATACACATTATTATACATATCGCTGCTCACAATCAAACTGGATATCGAACGAGCTACACAAGAGTGCATCCCCGCTCGCAATCCTTAATTACCGCCGCGCCCAAACGCTGCTACCATGCCAGTAATCACCCTGCACTATGACGATCTTGAGAATCTGACCGGCGCGGACAGGGATACGATACTCGAACGCGTCCGCATGATCGGCGCGGACGTCGAGCGTGTGCACGATGACCACGTTGATATCGAGTTCTTTCCTGATCGCCCCGATCTCTACAGCGTTGAGGGCGTGGCTCGGGCTATGCGGGGTTTTCTTGATATCGAGACCGGAATCCCACAGTATGCGGTGCGGGAATCGGATGTTGAAATCACGTATGACCAGGAGATCGGAAACATACGCCCGTTTCTTGCTTGCGCAGTTGTGAAGGGGATTAAATTCACGCAACACTCCATAGAATCGCTGATGAAACTGCAGGAGGATCTGCACTGGGGTATCGGGCGCAACCGTTCCAAGGTCTCAATCGGTGTGCACGACCTTGACCGCGTGGTTCCGCCGTTCAGATACATCGCGGCGGACCCATCTTACGAATTCGTCCCGCTCGATTTCGAGGTCCCGATGTCGATTGGGGATATGCTGAAGAAACACCCGAAGGGGGTCAAGTTCGCACATCTTCTCGAAAAATTCGATAAATACCCGTTAATACTCGATTCAGAGGATACTGTCCTCTCATTCCCACCGATCATCAATGGAACACTGACACGGGTGCAAGACGATACCGAGAATCTATTCATCGAGGTCACCGGTACGGATAAGTCCGTTTCCGTTGCGCTGAACATCGTTGTTACGGCGATTGCGGAACGCGGTGCAGAAATTGAGTCTGTGCAGGTATGCACGCCCGAAACTGCCCACATAACGCCGGACCTCACCCCAAAAACCCGCAGTATCTCAGTTGGCGACGCAGACGCTCTGCTCGGACTGGATATGAGCCATGATGAAGTCCTGCAAGCCCTCCGGCGGATGCGCTTTGACGCAGCAGCACGCTCTGATGACGTAATCGAGGTGGTAGTGCCCGCGTACCGTGCAGACATCATGCACGCATACGACATCTTTGAAGACATCGCAATCGGGCATGGGTACGACAGAATCACGCCGGTTCTGCCCGAGACCATGACAATCGGCGAGGAGCACCCGATCTCCCGCATGAAATCAAGTCTCCGCGAGATCATGGTGGGTCTGGGCTTCTACGAGGTCATGCCGTTCACGCTGACGAGCGAGACCGTGCACTTCGAGATGATGCAGAGACCGCAGACCAGCGACACACGTGGAGTCACGCGGGTTATGCACCCGATCACAAGGGAGCAGACGATGCTACGCACAACAATCCTTCCGAACCTGCTTGAGATACTCTCGTTCAACCAGCACCGGGAGCTACCGCAACGCATCTTTGAGGCGGGCGAGGTTGTCTCTGGCGGGCGAAACGAGGTGCATCTCGCAGCGGTCGCAATCGATGCGCATGCGAACTTCAGCGAGATCAGATCAGTTGTGGACTCTGTTATGTGTGAGCGCAGAGCAGCACACGATATCACTGAGTCAAACGACCCTGCGTTCATCGATTGCCGCTGTGCCGACATCATAATCAACGGCGAGTCTGTCGGCGTCTTCGGGGAGGTGCATCCAGGAGTGATACTAAACTTCGGACTGGATCAGCCAGTGATCGCATTTGAGATGTGGGGGCTCAAGGTATAGCCGCTGGTTGTGGAATTGGATAGAATTTAGACAAAAGTGGATGAAATCGTATACAGAGTAGATACAGAGGTCATATCATGCAACTCACACCCAATGAAAAACGCGTGCTTTCGGCGCTGAACGACCTGAAACGATCACCGCCAGCAGAACTTGCAGCAAAATCAGACTTGAACCCGGATGCTTTGATGCAGTCTGCCTATCTTCTGGAGGAGAAGGGACTCTCTGAGATTCAAGAATCCGTAACCGAGATTTACACCATCTCAGAAGAGGGTAAAGAATATGCGAGAGTTGGGCTTCCCGAACGCCAGATACTATCGTATGTACAGTCCTGCGGCGAAGGGGTGACGATTCCTGAGCTGAAGACCAGATTCCCTCCGGCAATTGTCGGGATATCCATGGGCTGGCTGCGCCGCAAAGGATGGGCAGCGATTGCGGATGGTGTGGTCGTGCCCGCTGGCGACGCCGCGCCAGATACGGGCGCAGATGAGGATACTCTCATGATGCTGCTCGAAGAAGGTGTTCTGACTGAGAGCGCACACGAAACAGCAGTAAAGGATCTGATCAAGCGGAAACTGGTTGATGTGACCGAGAAAAAACTCAGAACGATTGCAATAACAGAAGAAGGCGAAAAACTCTCACGCGAGATTTCGCAGGTGGAAGAGACCGCGGAGATTGTGCAACTGACATCCGATATCATACGAAGCCGCAGGTGGGACAACATCCGTGCGTATGATATCCACGCAACTGTTCCGCGGACGTATCCTGTGAAGATTCACCCGTACCAGCGTTTGATTGATCAGATGCGCAGGATACTGCTTGAGATGGGGTTCACCGAGATTAAGGGGGACGTCGTGCAGAGCTCGTTCTGGAACTTCGATGCGCTCTTCCAGCCACAGGATCATCCGGCACGGGAGATGCAGGACACGTTTTATCTTAATAGCGAGGCGGAACTGCCCGAAGGCTATGAGAAAGTCAGGGACGTCCACGAATTTGGTGGCGAGACCGGCTCAACCGGATGGGGCGGAGAATGGAGCGAGGAACTGTCCAGAAAGGAAGTTCTGCGCACCCACACAACCGCAATCACGATCAGGTACCTCGCAGAGCACTCTGATCCACCGAAGAAGGCGTTCTGCATCGACCGAGTCTACCGCCGCGAGGCGATCGATCCGACGCATACGCCCGAGTTCGAGCAGCTAGAAGGCGTGGTGATGGACCCGGGCGTCTCGTTTGCCAACCTTCTCGGATATCTCGTCGAGTTCTACCACCACATCGGCTTTAAGGATGTGCGGTTCAGACCCGGGTATTTCCCGTACACCGAGCCGTCTGTTGAGGCAGAGGTCTATGTCGATAGCCTCGGATGGGTTGAACTCGGTGGAGCAGGCATATTTCGAGAGGAGGTTACAGCGCCGCTCGGAATCAAGTGCCCTGTGCTCGCATGGGGGCTCGGCGTCAGCAGGGTTGCGATGCTCAGGCTTGGGCTCAGGGATCTGCGGAAGCTGTACCAGTCCGACATCGATTGGCTGCGGGAGAGTCCGGTGGGGGCATAGTCGGAAGGGTTTTGCAGAGGGAGTGAGGAGGGGTGAGATTCACAAGAAATCTGTTATTCTCAATACACCCACTCTTTGCGATGTTATCAGATCTGCGAAAAACTCAACCATGACGCCACACTCCAGTCCATTACATGAAACTACCCTTGCATATTTGGCTTCATATATTTGGAAATTATATTCTTAAGCGCGTCGCAATTCTCTTTTGAAGCTTTAAAATCGGCAATCGCCCCAGTATCCAATCCAAACAGCAAATGAAGCCTTGATTTGTCTGTTACCTCTTTAAAATCATAATCTTGTTTTTGGATTGTGCAGTGTATCACTCGGTCATTTATCGGAGTAATATCAAAATCATCCTTTCCCGCAGCAAATCCCTTTGCCTCCATGACATATCTGTCAGAGAAAAACCACAGGTTTTCATACTCTCTTCTACCCTCCGAGTCGATGTAATCCGTGACAAAGATATCCGCAATCTCGTCAGGACATAGGTCCATATAGAACTCATAAATCGATTCGATTCGGTCGAGAAGTGACCTTGCTTTGATGCCAATCGACTCAAGATAGTCTACGAACTCCTGTTTCATATCTGTTCTCCTTTTGTTTCTCTCTAATTTCTACCATCATACCTTCAACGTAATGAAGTATGTGACCTAAATAATTTGCGGCAAACTCATCGCTTTTGTAGTCCCATTGCCATTTCATATCATCACCCATTACCTGTTTTCGCCCCTCTTCATAATATTTATGCAGCAACTTTCGGATGACATCCTGCAACTGGGTTGTCACTTGAATCTCAATTGAAATATCTACTTTGTCTGTATCCCAATCAATTCTCGGAATTTCAAATTCCCCCCGCACATATAAATGTGCTGCATAGTAGCCTTCTTCTCTGGCTTCCAAGAAGATATTGGGAGTTAGAGCATTTTGTTCACACAATGATTTTATATTATCTATTATAAATTGAACTCCATCTAAATATTTAACCACGATCAAAGTTCTTACAATGTCATTTATTGACGAATGCCAATTATCTGGAAGTACCCACCCATTATTGGGGTTATTTGGCCAATTTTTGTTCCCTATAACATTTTTTCTGAATGTTTTTAGAAGAAATGAATCAAATGACTTTATATATATATCCGGTGGATCATCTGACATCAGTAATGGACATTCCCGCTCCAAAGAATATTTCCGATCATACTCCTGTAAACACTCTATCAATTGCTCCCAGAATTCTGATTTTTCAAAGTCCGACTTGATTTTACCCGCAACGGATTCATAATATGTTCGAGTTCGGTCAGATATCTCAATACTGTGCTTTTATTTCAGCCATTTTTTATACTCGTTGATATCTTCAGGCTTCTTTTTCATATGGTCACCAGCAATATAAACCGATCTGCTTAGCAATCCATGCCAGTATCACGCATATCTGCCACCGCATATATTAAATCTCACTCTGACACAATCTTCAGCGCGTCGTGCGGACATGCGGTGATGCATGCGCCGCAGTGGATGCACTTCGACTCATCCATTGCAACACGCCAGTCATCCGCAAACGAGAATACGTGGACAGGGCAGACACTGATGCATGCGCCGCAGTGTACACACTCGTCCTCGTCTCGGAGGATCGGGTGCTCGAGCACTGAGACGGATGCGCCCTCGCGCTCGAATGCGCGTGCGACGCGGTTGCATGCATCGATTGGTACCTCGAGCACGATCTCGCCGCTGGTCGCATCGATGTTTGCGCGATCGACATTGATCTCCACACCGGTGCCAAGGATCACCCTCGCAATCACCGGGTCCTGCATCGCCGAGGAGATGTGAATTACCATCTTCATAGAATCGCCACCATTGCCACCATCGCCATCACCTCCGCACCAGCAGTTTGTTCAGATCTCCGCTCGTAACCATCCCGATGACCTTCCGAGTCTCATTGACCACAGGAAGTGCAGAGATCTTGTGTTTCTCCATCTTCTGCACCGCAAGCTCCACAAACTCGTCAGGGGTGCTTGTGACAACGTTTCTGGACATGACACTCTCGACGGTTCCGACATCGCCGCGGGCTACCGCTTTTGAGACATCCCAGGAGGTCACAATCCCTACCAGGGTACCGTCCTCCGAGAGAACTGGCAGGTGATTGAAATAACCCTCGATTATCAGTTCAGCCGCGTCTTTGACGCATGCATCACTGCGAATGGTGCGCGCATCCCCCGACATTGCATCCTGCACCAGCAGTTGCCCGCGCGTCTCCCGCATCGGTTTCGCGCTGCCGCGTGCCGGCAGTTGCGCGGAAGGTGCACTCACAAAGAACTCACCGTCCGCAATCCAGCCTTTGAGTTCGTCTGCAATCCGCCGTGCGAGATTGAAACTTGAAAGCGGAGAAGTCCGCACCTCACTTCCGTCGATATCAACGATTCCCGACTTTAGTTCCTCGTAGGTAACCTCCCGCACCAGTGGGTGGCTGCGCCGCGGGATCCCATAGTCTACAATCTCGGTTGTGAGATCAGAGTCGCTAACTCCCGTTGCTGCGGCAATCTCCTCATTTAAGATCGGTATCGGTACTCCGACTCCGACATACAGGCTGGTTCCGTACTTGTGAAACGCCGCGCCGCGGATGTATGTTGGGTTCATCTCCTTGAGACTCCCTGTGAGCATCATTGTTCCGAAGCGGTTCTCGGGATCATGCTGCGTCCCGCCGCCGATCACATAGCCCTGCCCCCCTCCGAGAAATATTCTCGTGCCTGTGCCAATCGTCCGGAAAGTGGGGTCGTTTGAGAGTGGTGAGAGCATGCCTGACCCCGAATACGTGACATTGCCGAATCCGGGGAGGAGTGTGCCCATGTATGTGTATAAAACACGTTTTGTTGAGTTTGTTGCGGCATCGTAGCGTTGGTATGCGTTTCTCGGGTTCACCATCGTCGCCTGATTTAGATCGTCGATTGTGATTCGGGTGTCCAGCATCCTGCGCGGGTAGCAGTCGGTTCCGGAGGATTCTGCATGCAGGTCGATCTCCTTTCCTGCGATCAGGTCCTCGATCACGTGCCCGCCACCATAAGATTTGTCCGATTCCGACTCCTGTGTTGCGCCGAGATACGCATCGACCGCGGCCAATCCCGAATACGCCTCAACACCGTTCAGATAGGCTCGCTGCATCCGGATAGGTGGATCTGAGTGCCCAAAGTTGAGAAATGCGCCTGACGAGCACATCGCCCCGAATGTTCCGGTGGTTACCACATCGACTTCGCGCACCGCCTTCTCTGTGCCGTGCTCCCGTATATAGTCGGTCATCTCCTCTGCCGTGAGGACAGAGACGCTGCCATCCCTGATCCTCTCATTGACCTTGGATATTGTTTTTGATGCCATGGATGATTGTGCAATAATCGAATCTATCAGTACTTAAAAACTACAGTCCGGTCACGGTCATCTACACATCACAATCTCGCAGGTCCGGAATCGGCGTATCCCTGCCGCTGCCCGGTCCCAGCTTCTCTTTCGAGCATGGCGGGCTTGAACATGAGTTTGATTACGTTCAGCGCGTGCTCTCTTGCACGGGCTTCTGCCAGCTCAGCAAACTCGCGATCGGATGGTGCTTCATCCTCGTGCACGAAGACCTCGATTATGTGCGTGTTCGTCATCAACTGGGCGGCAATTATACCCTGCGACGCCTCGTGCGCACAGATCTTGTCCTTTGGGTCAGACCCGGGCATGCCGAACGCCATCACAATATCGCACGAACGCTCCTCGATTAACTTCTTGCATGCGACCGGCAGATCCTTGATCCCCGGAACAGTGTATCGCTCGATTTTGACCGATGCATTCTCTTTCAGCTCTGATATCGCGTATTTCGCCATATCCGCACGCGCAAACGTCGTGTCCGCGATTCCTATGGTTATGGTGGTCATGATGGATGCTTCCTGATGAGTGATTCCTGATTGATAGCTTCTTGATGATTCCTGAAAGCGTTGTTGAAACTGTCGCCCTGTCCCTACTTAATCGCAATCGCGCGATTTTGCAGGCGAGGTGGTTCCGAATTCGGATGCGGGGGAAGGGATTCGAACCCTTGAATGTCTTCACAACAGGATCTTAAGTCCTGCGCCGTTGACCTGGCTTGGCTACCCCCGCAGAGGGTAGTGATAGTGGGAAGGGTGTGTGATTGTGGTGTGGTACATGGGTGGCACGCAATCACCAAAGAATCTTTTGGTGGATCGGTCATCAGTCGTGTGTGGCGCCGGATTCGATCCGTGATCTGCGCTGCAATAGCAATATGTAGATGCAGACCAGGATCATCCCGACCAGGAACACGCCGATTACGTTTCCCTCAAGCGACGTTGCGAAACCGTGCTGAGATGACCAGAGTCCACTCCGCGTGACAAAAGTTGCGAATATGACAAGCACAAACGATAGCAGCGCAAGCGCCGGCGCAAGCAATATGTATTCGCGGTATCGTTTCATCCGGAACTGCGTATGCAGGTATGCGGTCATCACAACCCACGGGATGAGTGATGAGGTCTCTACAGGATCCCAGCCCCAGTACCACGCGCCCCACCCAAGAACCTCGTAAGCCCAGAATCCACCGATGCCGATCCCGAGCGTCAGGAAGAGCCACGTGACCCTGCTCCATGGCTCGGCAATCTCGGTCCATCGCTTATCGCCGATCAGGAGATGGGCAAGCGCAGCCCCGAACGGTACCACGGCGGCAGCGTATCCGAAGAAGACGATTGGGGGATGGACCACCATCCACGGATTGCGGAGCAATGGATTCATGCCCTGCGCAAAATGACTCTCAATCATTGGAGACGGGGTTGCAAGGATGTCGATATTTGTTGAGAGGAGCTGTCCCTGCGAACCAACTCCGTAGATCAGCGCGAATGGGCTTCTGATTGTCAGCAGCAGAAGAAAGACTGCGGCAACAGAGAGACCGACAATTCTCGTGATCTCGCCGAGCCTCCCGGTACGCATCCGAACCAGCGCAACACAGATCAGCGTGAACCATGCCCACAGAAAGAGCGAACCCTCCTGCCCTGCCCACAATGCGGATATCTTGTAGAGTGTCGGGAACGTCTCGCAGGAAAATCGAAACACATAGAGATAGTACGCTTTAACATCCAGCAGATAGTACATCAGCAGCATAACGGCAAGAGTGGACGCAACAAGACCCACAATCTCAAATCTCCGCGATGCAATGTGCATCTTTTCATTTCTACTGCGATAATGCCATATTCCATAGATTACGGCGCCGAGGCAACTTGCAAATGAAATCCAGATCAGTAGCATTCCGGTGTTTAGTGGCATGGCGGTTCCTTTGACCCTGTGGTCTGTTGCGGATGCTACTTATTGGTTGCTACCCCCTGCGGTGCACGCCGAGATAGAGAGATCAAAATTCAGCCCAGCCGGTAGATGCAGACACCATCATTTTCGAATATCTTCTCAAAGTGTCCCATCTCAGAACCACTCTCGAATTTGTGGTACATCGATTCCTCATACAACCGATTCCACTACCGGGTCTGACAAATGTCCGATCTGTGTGTCCAGCGCTTCTGTAATAGCCCAGAACAAGCCGGGTCCACGATATTTCGGCATATATACCAGGTTTGCGCCGTACTTCTCTTCAATGCCCAACGCTTCCTCCTCTGAACCAGTCACAAGGAACCGCGCAACATCCGCCATCCGCTCGTCCGGCTCCAGTTCGTTGATTGCGGTTGGCCGTGCGACCGTGTGCTCTATACTCGATGATGCGTAGCGTATCACCGGAGTTTTGCCTGCAGCCTCGATCTCGAGTGTGGGATCCCACCATGCCATGACCACCGCGGCATCCACCTCTTTGAGAAACCGGATCGCGCTGTACGTGTCCTCTGAAATGAAACGACCCGATGTGGACTCCTTTGAATCGATGAAATATGGGCTGCCCTGATCCTGCATCCACGTACCATGAATGAAATCCTCGTTTAGCGAGTACAATTTAATATCCTGATTCACTCCAAATTCTTCGACCAGCATGGAGGCTTTCTGCTGATTCAGATGGTTGTAATAGAGTTTCAACCCGACAGACGTTGCCGCAACAAGAATTACTGTTATCTCAAGTGCCAGGTATGATCTTTTTCTTGCCTCCGGAATCTGGGATCCCCGGGTGCTACGAAAGAGCGTGAGAAGGCTCAATATAGCGGGAAGCGCAACCAGCGCGGAATATAGGAGTAAGGTCTGCAGATCGAAGGTGTAGTTGAAGAGCGGACCCTTGAGGAATGCCATGGTACCACTGTACCAGATACGCGCTATGGATTGATGCAGATATGCAAAGAACGTAATTGCAAGCGCGATGTTGGCGAGTGCGGGTACTTTGCAGGCATTATCGTAAGAACCATCTCTTTTAACAGAGCTAAACGAGAGAACAAGCGAGATGATTCCGATTGTGAGCAAAATCCACGATGCCACAAAGTTGATATCCATGATCCACCACGGAAACATTCGGGTGTTTGGCTGCGATAAAACCGAGAGAGCGGTTGATAGTAGATACAAAGCAAAAACAAGATGGGTACCTCCAAAAAAATCCTGCTGTTGCTTTTTAGAAACATTGATGTACGATTTTCATTCGAGAACATAAATTCTTCCTCCTTTTGTACAGGTTCCTTCATTGGACACCATCCAAGCAGTTTCC
>DAWR01000040.1:20279-32371 GCA_002506015.1 Candidatus Methanogasteraceae archaeon UBA261
CTTTTTGAACCGGCGAGTGTTATCCCCATCTCGCCCGCATAGTCACGCAGGAGTTCTTCGCACTCATGAGTGCGGCTGCACCTGTCGCAGTCCTCATCGTGTCGGTACCAGACCTGCACGCCGTGCTTTGCCGAGACAAAGACGACTGCATCGGTCTTCAGTTGAACCGATCTCCCGAAGAGAACTCCGCGCTCGAAGTTCACTTTCTTAACCTCGATATGGTTCGACTGCGCCATCTCCAGGAGAACCCGTGATACCTTCGAGTCCATGCCCTGGAGTGCTTTTGATACGGACTGGCGGCTCACGCTGAAACTTCTGGCGATCTCCGCGCCCGCCATGCCGTCTCTGCGCATGCGCCAGAACTCAAACTGCCGTTCGTTCACTGGTAGGGACATGTATCAACTTATGTAGGTTTACACATAAAAAGCTTTGGGAGGGATTAGAGAAGTTAGAGAGATCTACACGCATGATCGGAACAAGTACGATCAGAACAAGTAGATTTTAGTACAGGAACCCACACATATAACATCATCAATGCAGGTAGTCATAGGAGTGGTGCTGGCGTGTTACAATCCGCGTGCGAAACAACCCCTGAAGAGCAGATGATCTCGATTGCAATCCCGTTTTACGATGAAGAGCAGAACATAGAACCGCTGTGCGATGAACTGATAAACGTCCTCTGCGACCTGGCGCGGGACTTCGAAATCATACTAGTTGACGATGGTTCCACGGATCGTACATTCGAAGAGATGCTGAAAGCCCATAAGAAGGATGGGCGAGTCAGGGCGATCAGGTTCAGGAAGAACTTTGGTCAGAGCGCTGCGCTGAAAGCGGGCTTCGATCACGCGAGAGGTGAGATTGTGATCAGCATGGACGGGGATCTTCAGAACGATCCGAAGGACATCCCGATGCTGCTGGAAAAACTTGAGACGGAGGGTTACGACGTAGTCTGCGGCTGGCGCGCCGACAGAAAAGACACGTTCTCCAAGAAGATCATCTCCAGATTCGCTAATTTGCTTAGAAAGGGAATAACAAGCGATAGCATCCACGATTCGGGATGCACGTTCCGGGCGTATAGAAATGAGTGCGTGAAGGATCTTGATCTGTACGGAGAGACCCACAGGTACATCCCTGCAATGCTCATGTGGCGCGGGTACCGAATCGGCGAGGCAAAGGTTACGCACCACCAGAGGAGATACGGGATAACGAAGTACGGATGGCGCAGGGTCATGAAGGGTTTTTTAGACCTGATCGTGATCAGCTTCTGGCAGAAGTATTCAGTGCGACCCATACATGTCTTTGGCGGGCTGGGTGTTGTGCTGGGCGGCGCAGGCATGCTGGTCGGAGGATATCTGGGGATTCAAAGGTTGTTCTACGGCGTTGGTCTTGCGGATAGACCGCTCTTTCTGCTGGCTGTGCTGATGATCATAATCGGCGTGCAGTTTGTGGTCTCAGGGATCATGACCGACATCATGGTAAAGGTGTACTACGGGCAGAATGGGAGGAAGAATTATCTGATCGAGAGGGTGGTTGAATGAGGATATTGATGCTGAATTACGAGTATCCGCCGCTGGGAGGCGGTGCTTCGCCAGTGACCAAATCGTTATCGGAAGAACTTGTTCGACAGAGTCACGATGTTGATGTGGTTACCATGGGATTTAAAGGACTGAAGCAGAGAGAAGAAATTAATGGCGTAAATATATACAGAGTCCCATGTGTCAGAAAAGAACAGGGCGTGTGCCAAACACACGAGATGTTTTCATATTGCTACTCCGCATCTCAATTTTTGCCGAAGTTGCTGAAGGATAATGAATATGACATCAATCACACCCATTTTATCATTCCGACTGGCATCGTTTCATATCTGAACAGAAAAAAACTTCCGTATATTATTACAAGTCACGGAAGTGATGTTCCGAAGTATAATCCGGATAGATTCGGATTGCAACATAGATTACTCAATCCGTTTTGGAATAGAATCGCTAAGAGTGCAGAGTGTATAACAAGTCCAACTGAATATCTATCGAATTTAATTACAGAGAGTTTTGAGGGTAAAAAATGTCCCAATACGATTGAGATAGTTCCCAATGGAGTTTATCCTGAAAATTTTGATCCAAAAGAGAAAGAGAAGAAAATATTGGTTGTCACTCGATTATTTGAAAGAAAGGGCGTTCAGTACGTGATTGATGCAATGAAAAATATCACGGAATATGAGCTAGTGATATGCGGGGATGGGCCATATAGAGAACAGTTGGAACGACAGATTGGTAAACTGGGAATAAGTGATAAAGTGCACTTATTAGGGTACGTGAGTGAGGAGAGATTAAAATATGAATATGAAACCGCTTCTATTTTTGTATTGCAATCGGCTGCTGAAAACTTTCCGGTTGTTTTATTAGAGGCGATGGCTTCGGGTTGTGCAATTATTACAACCAATACTACTGGTTGTCCGGAAGCGGTTGGAGATGCAGCGTTGTTGGTCAGACCAAAAAGTTCAGAAGATGTTCAAAACACTATGATCGAACTTATAGAGAATGACAAACTTAGAAGGGTGTTGGGTGTCAAGGCAAGGAAAAGAGTTGAAGAGAACTTTACGTGGAAAAAAGTTGCCCAGAAGTATATTGAAATCTATGAAATGGTTTCGAATTGAGGATGGATGCCAACAGAAGAAATTTTAAACTTGGAAGAATTGGAGGAAAATCTAGATATGAGGATTGAATGTATTAATCTCATAAAAAGGACAGATAGTTCTTCAATATACTTGTTAATGAATGGAAATGGGAAGTATATCCTTAAGCGATCTCTAAATGGCGATATTATTAAGGACTACAAGAATCATGAGACGGTGTATAAAATATGGGAGTCGTGCAAAAAGGATATTAATTTTATAATTCCAAAACCATTCTTTTGTGACATTGGCTCAGAATGGTATTTGATGGAATACATAGCCGACGCCAATAATCTTCAAGACATGGTTCTTAATAAAAATTCTGCAAACCTTGAAAAGCAGTTTAACCATGTGGGAAATGTGTTGTATCAATATCATCAGTGTATGACATTGCATGTGCGATCAAAGAGAAAAGAGTTTACGGAACATAATACCCTAAAATCTGTTCTTTCATCAAAAAAAAAGAAAATGTTTAGTGACCTATTGGGACATTTTGACAGGGGGACATACACAATTATATTTAAAGATTTCAAGCCTTCAAATGTTTTAATAGATAAAAATAATAAAATTTACTTAATAGACTTTCAGAACATACATTATTGTGCGCCCTTCTATTACGATATAGCAAGATTTATAGATTCTCTGGAAGTATCTACTCTCTTCAGATCGCCTTTATTCTATTTCTTGAACAGGAGACGAATAAATCGATTTACCGAATGTTTTACGAAAGGATACTCAGAATTTAAAATTAATAATGGGTTGTTAAACAATGCCCGAAAAATGCATCAAATAGAACATATCTTTATGAAAAAGGACAAGGGTCACAGTACGAAAGCTATTTTACTTAAAATGTTTTACGATATAGGGGTTTAACAATGGAAAGTATGGAGGGGAGTATAGATTATAGGAACGAATTCAAAAGAGATGTAACAAAATACGAGAGTGTGACCAAGTCCAAATATATTACATTGATATACCATCTCGAGAAAGGCGTCTTAGAATCGTTTTTCGAGAAGATAAACTCAGAAAATAAATCTGTGATGGATTTTGCTTGTGGTAGTGGAAGATGGACGGAATATATAGAAAAAAAGTTTAAAGAAACAGTGGGAGTTGATGTATCCGAAGAGATGCTTTCGCTTGCAAAAAAAAAATGTACTCACACAAGATTTATACTTACGGATATAACATCCAATGATGTAAACGAACAGTTAGAACACGAAACGTTTGATGTTATAACAGCATTTAGGTTCTATAAAAATGCTGAACAAAGTTTGAGGGAGGCTGTAACTAATAAGATTAGTATGCATCTAAAAAAAGAAGGATATTTTGTATTCGATCTTCATTTAAATTCCAATTCTATAATGGGAACTTTCGCAAAAACAATTCGTTTTTTAAGATTGCAAAAAATACTCAAGCTGAACAAACTTACAGTGAGAACAATATCTTTAGCAGATATTAAGAAAATATTTGAGGATAGTGATTTGGTTATAGTTGATTATTATGGGATGGGTGTGCTCCCGAGTCGTTCAAATCAGCTCATTTTACCACATAAAATATTGTTCATGATCGAATCGTACTTTACAAAAAATAAGTTATTGAGGGAGTATAGTTACAATCTATTAATCATAGCCAGAAAAAAATGAAAAGAACACTACACATTTGTTTTGTTTCGCCTAAGGCATATCCATTGTTCAATAAAAAGTGTAACGAAATTTTTGGTGGTGCTGAAGTCCAACTGTACCTACTTGCACGTGAACTTACCAAAAATAAAGATCTGGATGTGAATTTTATTGTCGCAGACTACGGTCAAAGACCGTCTGAAAAATATGACGGGATAACTATTATTAAGTCATTTAAATTCAGTGATTCGTCATTGATTAAGAATAAAAAATTTTTGATATCGTTTATGCGTGCAAATGCGGATATGTACATCCAACGAACATTGGATCCGGCATCCGGAATAATCGCTATTCTTTGTAAGTTGTTGGGGAAACGGTTCGTATACATGGTCGCTCATGATGGGGAGGTTGATGGCGGATATGAAAGAAATAACAGAATGGTGACTGTTTTGCTGGCGAATGTTGTATTTAAATACGCAGATGCGACAATCGTCCAAAATACAACCCAAAAAGATTTGTTGTGCACACGCAAGGGCAGGGATTCATTCTTGATACAATCGGGATATCCCATAACCGATCCTTCCGGAGCGAGCAAGGGAGATTATGTTCTATGGGTGGGCCGATCTGAACAATGGAAACGACCCGAAATTTTTATCAAACTGGCAGAACGTAATACGGATCTTAGCTTCAAAATGATATGCCCGCGAGCATACAAAGATTACAAAGATAATTATTCTTTGCTGAAACAACAGACAAAGAGGGTAGAAAATTTGGAGTTTGTTGAATACGTGCCTTTCAATAAAATAGATCGATATTTTCAGAAAGCAAAAGTATTTGTGAACACATCAACCCAGGAAGGATTTCCCAATACATTTATTCAGGCTGCAAAGAATGGCACACCGATAATATCGCTGGATGTCAATCCTGATAACATTTTGGACGAGTACAACTGTGGTTTTTTCTGTGATGGAGATTTTGATGAGATGGATAAACGATTGGATCAACTTCTAAATGATGCTGATCTATACAAACGAATGTCTGATAATGCATACAGATACGCAAAAGAGAATCACGACATAGAAAAAAATGCAGAAGAATTACACCGAGTGATGATGGATTTAAAATGTTAATAAATAAATTTCTAACGATGGGGTTACTGAAATTTGATGGGAGTCAACTTCCGTCCGTCCTGAAATTTCTCAAAAGTAGGGAATATCAACCGCTGGAAAGCAACGAAAAAATACAGAAAAAGCGTCTCAAGAAATTGTTGATTCATTGTTACGAAAACGTGCCGTATTACCACGACGTGCTGGTCGAATCCGGAGTCATGGTTGGTAACGAAGTCGATTTAACAAAATTCTCCAATATCCCGGTACTGACAAAAGAGATCATCCGAGAACACTTCGAAGACCTGAAGAGCAAGGATACGGATGAACGGAAGTGGTATCTCAACACATCGGGGGGAAGCACGGGGGAGCCTGTCAAATTTTTGCAGGACAATGTAAGCTGGGACCATGGTATGGCTGGCAAATGGTTCTTTTCCACGTTTGCTGGCAAAGACATAAGCGATAAAGAGGTAAAACTGTGGGGCTCGGAACGAGATGTTCTAAAAGGATCCATCGGCTTTAAAGCCAAAATAAAAAACATGATATTTAACAGAGTTCTGTTGAACTCTTTTCGGATGTCAGAAAGTGATATGAGAGAATATGTGAAGACGATAAACAAAAAGAAACCAGTGATCATCGAAGCGTATGTCCAGTCAATCTACGAACTGTCAAAATTTATTAAAAATAATAACTTGGAAGTTTATTCACCCCCTGGTATCATCACTTCCGCCGGGACGCTATACCCCGAATATCAACAGTTGATAGAAGAGGTTTTTGGTACGAAGGTTTACAACCGGTATGGTTCAAGGGAGGTGGGAGACATGGCTTGTTCATGCGAAAAGGGCGAAGGTTTGCATCTGAATCTCTTCCACCAATATATTGAGATACTAGATGACAAGGGGGAACCGTGCAAGCCAGGGGAGATTGGGCAGATCCACGTCACGACACTGAATAATTATGTTATGCCGCTGATCCGATACCAGATCGGAGATATGGCGATTCCCGCTGAAAATGAACAGTGCTCCTGTGGGCGGGGTTTGCCTTTGATTAAAGGAGTTGTTGGCAGGCAGATGGATGTCTTCAAAACAAAGAATGGCAGGGTGGTACCTGGAGAATTTTTTATACATTTTATAGGTGTTGTTTATAACAAAGATTTTATCTCGAAATTTCAGGTGGTGCAGAAAGATTATGAGTCTGTGGTGATCAGGTTGGTTTTGAGGGACGAAATTAAGTTCGGTTCGTATAAGAAAAAGATAATTGATAGCATCAAAGATGTTATGGGACAGGATTGCAAAGTCGAATTTGAATTTGTTGAAGATATTGAGCCAACGAAAAGCGGTAAATACAGATATACAATAAGTGAGGTTAAATGACTGCAAGTGCACTCAGGAGGATTAAATCATCTTTTTGGAGATTTTATCTAAATGTATTGGGCGTGACTGGTTGTAGGAATATTACAGTATACAATAAACCAATAATTGTCATCAAGGAGGGTGCCATAGGGATTTCAGATAACGTCACATTACACTCTAGCAACAAAGGATACCATGCACAGATGTGCCAGCCCGTAAAGCTCTATGTCGATGCTCCGGGCGCCGTTATCGAGATTGGTTCGGACAGTAGATTGAATGGTTGTTGTATACATGCAAAAAACAGAATAAAAATAGGGCAAAATTGTTTGATCGCTGCAAATGTCAATATTATCGATACCGATGGTCATTTACTGGACCCAAATGACCGAACCAATCCACAAAACAGAGATGTTCCAAGAGAGATAATCATAGGATCAAATGTCTGGATCGGATTGAATGCCGTCATTTTGAAGGGGGTGCGGATTGGTGATAATTCAGTAATTTCAGCAAATTGTGTTGTTTCGGAGGATATTCCCCCAGATTCACTCGTCAAAAGCGGTTCAAATGTTTTGACAATCGAAAGGCTTGCATTCGACGATGATTAAATTACTATATGTTTTATTTTATTGAAATATATTATATTAATGAGACTTCTTAGAATATACGATATCGTTGTTGCAACTGCTGCACCGATGAATCCATAGATCGATACTAGAACTACATTCAGAAGAACATTCAGAAGAACTTGTGCTACACTAGTAACTTGTATATATTTATATTTTTTTATGGAATTGAAGATTGGGAGGTATAATGTATCAAATATCCTGAATGGGACACAAACCAGCAGTAGTCTCAGGATGGTTACAGACCCGCTATAAACATCCCCATAAATAAAATTGAAGATGGGTGGAACCGCGATAAATATAAAAATAACGCACAAAACCCCTATCAGCATAATTTTAGGTCTTTTTACATAGAGGTACTCTCTCATCTTCCCTTTATCATCGATGTTCTGGGCGACAAATGGCAAAAAGTAAGAATTTAATATGAATGTAGCTACGATCAGACCCTTAAAAATCTGGTACCCAAGATTGTAAACACCGATCTCCTCCATCGAAACGAAATATCTTAGAACAAGATTATCCCCCCAGTTAACAAAGTAAACTGCGGTCAGACCCATTATCTGCCATTTTGTCCAGTGAAACATCTGCTTGAATATCCCACTATCAAATGTAAGTGGTAAAATTCTATTGAAATCTATTGTTTTAAGCATTGACATTGATAAAGTGGCAAAGACCGGAGATATGAAATAAATCATGAACACGGTTTCAAAATCGATCACATACCGAACATACACGGTGAATACCAGGAATATCGCAATCAACCCGGTCAAAAATTCATAGATAGAATGTTCAGCCCTCTTGTTCAACGCCAAAAACGTGTTGGACACTGTCATTCTGATACATACCCCCATATACGCAACTCCCAGAAAGAGAAGTTGCCGGTCGGTTATCCGGGCGAACTCCAGTAATGATTTATTAAACAACGTAGCCAACATTAAAAATAAAAAAATTGATGTGGCAAAAAATATTAATTGGTTTGTAAAAGATTTCTTGATCGATCCTTCTCTTTTGAATTCCTCGCCAGCATGGACAATAAATGGCGTTTGAGATGAGGCGAGTAGAATAGCAGAACAGAAAAAAACAATCATCATACTCAGAGAGAAACTACCAAACCCGGCAGGTGAAAGAAATTTTGCCAGAATCAATGGGAGTGCGAATACGAGACCTTCTCCAACAAATTTGAATGAGACGAAGGATATGAATGTTTTGGATCGATTCAATTCATTCTTCAGTGTAGTGATCATCTACTTGCCCTTTAATTGCGCCAGTTTACCTGAGTTCTGACTGATTCTTTTGTAATTGTGTCTGTGATACCAGGTACAGGGATGAAACGCCATCGTCGCTTCTGAACAGGAGTTCTGTTTGATATTTGTGCAGGACATTATTTAGCATAGACGGTCGAAAATGATACAGGTATGGCTGTTGTAAGGAATATGACAATACTGAGAATGTCGTCACCAGATACACATCACCTTCGCTGTTGTCTATTATCTCAACTAAATTAGTGTAATCGTAAATTATAGTAGTGTTTGTGTAGATGTCCCTGTTGAGGGTATTACGCCCGAGACGCTTTTTTGAAATTCTATAAAAATTTTTATAAGTTAAGACCTCTCCAAGATATGGATAACTTCTCATAGGCAGACCATAAAATAGCACAGTATCGTTTTCTCTGGCTAATCTCGAAACTTCGATGGAAGGGTTTTTATTGTCCGGATAGAAATCGATTACATTCGATGGAGAATACTGAGGAACCGTTTTGGAGCCATAGTTAACTATCGGAATACCAAATCCGGTATTGGGTAGTAGCAGAATCAAAAATATAAGCAAAACGAGAAATCTGGTAACTCGTTTTCTTGAAACGTCCTGAATAATAATTACAAACGAGAGTAGGTAGATGAATAGCTGGAAAAAGACGATTCTTCCTCCGTGTAATTCCGTACCAAATAGGGTGATGATGAAAGTTAGTAGGGATATGGTGAGTATGAGCGCTTTTTCCATCCTCCAGATTTTAAGAATAGCGATTGCACACACAGCAGCCAATATAACTGAAATAATTAATACTCCAAATTGATCTTGAATAAATAAATAATTATTAAATTTGAATGCACTCAAATGTAACGACCGTATTAGAGATTCTAACAAGGTTCGGTTACCAGATCCAGTTGACGTATCGATATTTCCTATTTGGAATAGGAGCGTGCTGAGCACCTTGACAGAACAAAGAACAATAAAACTTAGAATTATTTTGATATTTTCCAGTACGACGTCGATTATGTTTTTTCTACTCAAAAAAGAGACTAAAAAGTAGGATATAATGTACAAAAAGACTACATTTCCAGTGTTGTGAGACAGGATGCTCACAGAACCAGCGATGCAGAATAATAAGTGATTTTTGTTAGTTATATTGTCAATCAATTTTAGAAAGAAATATAAAGTAAGTAATATGAAAAATACAGTAAATATATACATTCGACCCCATCTGGACATCGTTATCGTCCAATAGTGGAACGACAAAAGAGCAGAACCGCATAATAAGAGGTACTTTTCCACACCTGCTTTTTTTCCAATCAGAAAAAATAAAATTATGCTGCCAGTACCTGCCATAACGCTGACAATCCTCAATGTAAACTCGGAAGTACCAAAGACAGATGCTATCAGTGCATTCAGATACAGATACGGAAGCCCCCTCAGGTACATATTACCACTTGGTAACATGGGCAAACCCGTCCCGAGGATCCCTTCCACGACTGCCCACCCCACCCCCTCATCGAATGTCAGACCCAGTCGACCCAGATTCCAGATCCGCAACCCAAATCCAACCAGCACTATCAGCATCAACCCCCCGCCGTACCACCACCCCTCCTTATACCCCCACCGCACAACCCGACGCAGCCCCCACACCCGGTTAACCCACTGATACCGCTCTGCAAACTCCGCGTCCCGCCTCTTCTCCGCAATCGCCTCCCGCCGCGTTTCCTCCTCGATATCCGCGAGCTTGCCCCTGTTCAGATAGAACGTAACAGCGCCAAACAGAACCGTGGCAGTCATCAGATGCGCGTCCACCCAGTCCGGAATCGTGTCAGGAGCGACCGAGTGGACCACCACGAGCAGAAGCAACACAATGAACCCATATTGAATGCAGAACGAAGCAACCATCCTCACAGGGGACGGGACGCTCTGCCAGAGATCGTTGCATACTCTCGTGTACCGGTTATCCCGCAGGACTCCAGTCACGCCCCCCGCCCTTAAGAGACGGCTGCACACATCGCTATCGCTGAAATAAAGGTACAGGATGACGATACCCGCCGGCGCAAGTGCATATAGAATCCGCCCCTCAAGTCCGGGATATGCGTAAGGATCGCTGTGTTTGTAGATTGTGACGGCGATCAGAAAGACTGCCAGACCGACTAAAAGCCGTATCAGTATCTCCCGCAATTCCCGCATCAATGCATGTCTATCCATAGGGCATGACCACAATATTACTGCTCTCTGATGCGATATAAAATCTTGGGCAACTGTTCGCCGCATTCCTTTTGCGAACAGATTAGAATAAGCCATCTCAAGAGTAACAATCATCGATTACGATGAAACTCGACCTGATCCAGTTCACGTCCAACGCGGCGATCATGATGTCGATGATGCTGATTCCGAATATCGCGGTTAGCGTCGGAGCCGATCTCACGCAGGTCGGCGCGATCGGGTGCGTGTACGGTCTCTGTCTCTTCATCTCGTCGTACCTCTTCAGCAAGGCTGCCGATGCATGGAACATCAAGAGACTCATGGTTATCGGACTTGCCTGTTCCACGATCGCCTATTTCCTGCAGGTCTTTGCAAGCGACCCGCTGAGCCTCGGACTGGCGCGGGGGTTTCTTGGAATCTGCGTCGGCATGTATCCCGCAGCCATGATTATGCAGGTTCACGGGATGAAACGGAGCATCGGCAAGTTTATCTCGTTCGGGTCGCTTGGCTGGGCTGCAGGGTTCTTCGGGGCGGGAGTAATCGGAGTAGTCAGTGATTACCACATAATATTCACTGCCAGCGCCCTTATCATGGTTGTATCGTTCGTCGTTGCTCTGACTCTACCGGATGTCAGTGTCCCGAGAATTCCGGTCAGATACCTCTCGCTCGACACGGTGCGCGCCAACTGGGCGATATACCTGTCGTTCATGCTGAGGCACACAGGAGCCACAGCCATCTGGACGATCTTTCCACTGTACATGGTGGATCTCAGAGCAAATGCGCTCTGGATCGGAATTGTTTATGCGATCAATCCCCTGATGCAGTTTTTCACGATGAGGCGGCTCGATAACATGGATATGGCCAAGATTGTCAGATACGGGTACCTGATCTCGGCGATTGCATTCTTGAGTTTCATTCCACCGACCATATTCTACTACATGGTGCCAGGAATGATCCTGGTTGCGCTCTCGTGGTCGTTTCTGTACGTTGGTTCAACCGAACTTCTGCTGCGCACAAACAGGGACAAGGCAGCAGCCGCGGGTCTGATCACATCGGTTGTCAGCCTCTCATCGGTGATCGGTTCTCTTATAGGAGGCGTTGTTTCGCATAACTTTGGATTCACGTCGGTCTTTCTGGTCGCATCATCCTTGAGTTTCATCGGTTTTCTGATCTCGGTCAGGTATTCCTGATAGGTTCTTTGGTAATTTCCGTGATGCCCAACCCCACGATACATCAAACGTACGTGTTTAGCTGAGGCGAAAAAA
>DAWR01000120.1:0-1102 GCA_002506015.1 Candidatus Methanogasteraceae archaeon UBA261
GACTCGATCACATCCCGATCAATCTCCATAAATTAGCCGCCTCCTGCGTTCTCTGTCATACTCCCTCAAAAATGGCTTGAAATCAAGATACTCCTTCAAGACATCCGTCTCAAACTCCACCCTCTTCTTCTCGTCCCGCACAAACACAAGTTTTCCATATCGCAGAACCTGATTCAAGAACCTGACCGGTCGCCGGTTCAGCACACGCAGATCAACATCCCTTGCAATACACAACCTTGATTGTATCTCGCCAGCCATCCGCACCCCGTACCGATAATCAGGAGCGGCATCGTCTGCAAGCAGGATGCCCACATCGATGTCGCTATCTTCCCGCATTATACCTTGTGCGGCAGATCCATAGAGGTAGGCAGCTATAACCTCCTCATGTTCGCTGATAACGGATTTCAGAGATTCGATCAGATCCGAATTCTGGTGATTCACTTGTACCCTCTCTTCCGGTTCTTCGATGTGCGTTTCGTGAGAATCGAGCATCAGTTTGCCAATGCCCGGGTGTAGTCTCCCTGAAGATGGTAATGCTGTCCGACATTGGCGCATCTATCGGATCGTCCATTCTTGTCCTCTCCGAAATCTGTTTAGCACGCCTCCTACTTATATCCGGCATCCCTCATGAAACCTGCCACCACTGTCTCCGGAGACCCGGGCATAAACCCCCGTCGCAATCACGCAACTTTTGCGCCGATGGGCATTAATACCCCAAAATCAAAACACATCACACCACCATGAAGACCTATATCTCACCAATCGGCTTTGAGACCACGCACGTAATCTCGCTCATTGTTGCGCACGGAATCGAAAAAGGCGACCGCATCATCCTCCTGCGACCAATCGCGTCAGATTCCCGTGCCGACCGTGCAGTAGATGACATTATGGATCTCACTGCGAAGGTCGATCGCACAATCACCGTTGATGTTGTTCCGATTGATCACCGCAACTTCGGTGCGATGATGCTAAGCTTAATGGACATGATAGCCTCAGCCGCTCCGCCAGCCGTACCAGCAGGCGGCAAAGTCATCGTGAACCTCTCAGGAGGTCCCCGCGAGATTTTGATCGCACTCACCGCAGCATCCATGGCACTTTCGGA
>DAWR01000120.1:1151-12297 GCA_002506015.1 Candidatus Methanogasteraceae archaeon UBA261
CACATCGCCCGCACGCTGGACAAAACCGCGTGGCAGATACTACGCGACCTGGCAGGGCACGAGCACACAACGCTTGTAGAGGTTGCAACACGAACCGGCGCATCAGAGAGCACAGTCTCACGCCAGTCCGCAAAACTCGCGAGATTGCGTGCAGTCGAAATTGTGCCCGCGGGCAGAAGCAAGCGAATCACGCTCACATTGAGTGGCAGAGTGCTCCTGAAGATCTGCGAATGCGAAGCGTGAGACTCCATATCCAGAAGACCCGGACTCCGGACTCGCTCTGAATGCACTGATTTGGAACCACGCAACACCGAAACCCCTGATCCCCCAAAGTGTTAATATAAGACAGACCACAAAATTGTGATGTGAACAATTTAAATATCGCACTCGTCATTTTAATTGGATTCTGGGTCATGATCGCGTTTCTGAATAAGCAGGGCATCTTGGAGCGGTACAACATCTCGGCATTTGGACCGATACTGATGGTTCGCACCAGACGCGGACAGAAATTGCTCACAGTTCTTGCGCGGCCACGCAGGTTCTGGAGGTTCTTCGCAAACATGGGTGTGCCGATGATGCTCATCGGGATGCTCATAATGTTCGTTCTAATCCTCCTGACCGATTATGCGATGCTGAAGATGTTGTACGATGGTGCGATGCTCCCGTCCGGAAAATACAATGCGCCACAGAATATCTTTCTGATTCCTGGTGTTAACGAGTTCATCCCTCTTGTCTGGGGTGCGATTGGGCTGCTTGTAACACTGGTTGTGCATGAACTTGCACATGCAATTCTCTGCAGGGTTGAGGGCATCGATGTCAAATCGATGGGTGCAGTGCTGCTCGGGGTGATCCCGATCGGCGGATTTGCAGAGCCAGATGAGGTGCAGTTGTTCGGAAAGAAGAAGGGGACTGGCTCAGCAGAACCCGGAAATCTAAGCACGGGGTTCGGCTATGATCGGGCAATAGATAACCACCCAAATGACGAGACTGCTGAACAAAGACGTGAGGATGATGCGGGGTCTACTATATCTACTTCTACTATATCTACCGCATCTACCGGGGCACCCCGGAGCTCGCGGATACGGATACTCGTGGCAGGTGTCATGGCGAACTTCGTTGTCGCATTAATCGCATTTGCGCTCTTTTTTGGTCCGGCACTCGGAGGGATCGCACCAGCCAGCAACGTCGCGGTCGTATCGGTAGACGCAAATTCATCTGCGGCATACGCGGGCATCAAAGAGGGCATGGTGATAACACAGGTGGATACTGTCACAGTCACGACCGCACACGACTTCTACACCCACATGTCCACCCGACCGGATGCGCCGCTTGTCATGCATACGAGAAAGCGAGCGACGAGCGATACATTCCATATCGACGAGCAGGACGCAGCCCTTCAGAAGGGAGTCATGATCTGGGAGGTTCTTGAGAATTCATCTGCGGCACAGGCAAATATCACAAAGGGTGTGACCATTACGATGATCAATGATACAAAAATCGGTTGCACAACTGATTTTATTGCGTTTTTGAACACGACTGCACCGAACCAGACAATCGAACTCTTTTTTGAAGGGAATAACTCCTCGATAATGAAACTCGGATCTTCACCGGATCGCAGTTGCGGGTACATGGGTGTTGTCGCAACAACGAAGCTCGAATTCGCTGGCATGTCGATTGGCGAGTACCCGGCTGCCGAGAAACTGCACATCTTAAAGAAGATTCCCAGTATGATGGATCGGGCTGAGGGCTGGATCATAATCTTTGTGCTGCCGTTTGTGGGGTTCGATGGCAGCGGATTCAGCGGATTTGGCGAGATCATGCAATTCTACGAGCCTGTCGGGTGGGCTGCCGATTATGGCGTCCTCGTCTTCTGGATTGCAAGCGCCCTTCTCTGGATTGGATGGATCAATTTCTATGCCGGGCTGTTCAACTGCCTGCCAGCAGTTCCGCTGGACGGAGGACACGTCTTCAAAGACATCATCCACTCGTTCTTCGGAAGGGTTGTTAGCGACAATGGCGCAGAACAGCTCTCAAGGAGTCTAGCAGTGGCATTCGCGGTTCTGATCCTTCTTTCGTTTGTCTTCATGATCTTCGGACCGGTTCTCGTGGAGCTTATAGCTGGGTTCTCGTGAGCGCTTCCAGCTTCTCCCCGATCTGATGCGCATGCTCCCGGTACTCGTGACTTTCTGCGGGAATCGTCTCATCCACGCGTGCGTACCGCCTGCCATCAGGCGAGAGCATCTCGGCACGCACCCTGACCTCTCGCCCATCACCAACCATCTCGGAGAACGCACCTATCGGAACACTGCACCCGCCCCCAAGAACATCGATTACGATCCGCTCAATCTCAGTCTCGATTCTGGTCTGCGGATGATCAAGTGCACCCACCAGATCCGCTGCCCCGGAATCCCTGAGTGCCACGATTGCGATTGTGCCCTGATTGGCTGACGGGACGAAGCGGTCAATATCGAGACGCTCAAATTCAAGATCCCAGCCCATTCTTGTGAGCCCTGCCTCGGCAAGCAGGATGCCATCGTAGGCACGATCACGCAACTTTCGTAGGCGGGTGTTGATGTTGCCGCGCAGATCCACGATATCAAGGTCGTCGCGGAATCGGTTCAACTGGGCTCTGCGGCGCATTGACGATGTGCCGATGACCGCGCCTGTGGGCATCTCCTCAAGAGGTGTGTTGTCGTTTGTGATCAGGATATCATGAGGGGAGTCACGTTTCATAACCGCCGCTGTTACCAGTTGCTCCGGGCGGATCGTGGGTATATCCTTCATCGAGTGGACTGCGATGTCAATATCACCCGCAAGCGAGTGCTCATCAATCTCACGCACGAATACGCCGACACCGGAGAGTTCGTGCAGAGGAAGGTTCGTTACTGAGTCACCATGCGTCTTGATGATACGAATTTCAGTATCGATGCCGACTTTGCGCAGTTGCTTGGAAACGATCTCCGCCTGCATACGTGCCAGCATGCTCCCGCGTGTTCCGATGACAATCATGTGCCATTTCTTGGTTGTGATATGTATAAACGTTGCTTGGTACGTGTTTAGCCAACCACACAATTGCACAGATTTCCACGAGAAAGACTACCATCTTCTTGTGTCAATCTCGTGGTTTTTCACCTCAGCTAAACACATACGTTGTTTGTAACCGGGGCTGCCGTGCTATTCGGTTGCTGGCAAACGCTTTAACGATTATAACAACGAAACTGTTATATATTATGGAACATCAAAACGGTACCTATGGCTGCAGACTCAGTGGGCGAAACCGAGAAATCCACTGATCGTTTCATTGGTTCGGAGATGATCATCTCGAGAGGATTCATGGTATCTGCCCAGAAGATGTTCGGAGATGGCTACAAGGCGATCATCCGGAATCTTTCGCACGAATATGGGGGCGCAATCATCACATACCTCGCAGGTGATACCGACCTGACCGTGCTCTCCGATTCCGAGAAGCTGCAGATACTCTTCGAGCGTGGTGTCGTCGCTGATTCTGTGAACGTGGAACTCGAGGGTGATAAACTGACACTCACAACGAGATTTTGCAAGCACCACCTTGGCAAGAATGTGCGTGAAGACGTTGGAATTCCGGCGACTCGGGTTTGTCCTGTCGGCATTCTCGCAACCTGTCTGATACAGAACGTACTCAATCAGGGGGTTGTTGGCGGGAAGAAGGATCCCGGCGAGTATGACAAAACCGGAATATGCACAATACGGTTTGATTTAGTTTCCCGGCGTAAGTCGGAAGTAAGGAGTACAGGGGGTTGATCATGATCGTGACAGAGAAGCTCAGCAAGGTTTTATCAGATCTTATGAAGACTGGGGCGATTGAGTCAAGCGTGATTGCGAGTCGAGACGGGTTGCTTATGGTATCATACATGCAAAAGGGAGATGACGAGACGTTCGCCGCGATGTCCGCAACGATGCTCGGCGCCGCAGAGACTGCATCCACCGAACTGGAAAAGGGAGTTCCGGATCGGGTGATCGTCGAATCGAATGATGGAAAACTGATCGCAGTCGGCGCCGGACCAAAGGCGCTGGTTGTGGTGCTCACTCCGGCAGACGCGGGTCTTGGGCTCATGCTCGTGGAACTTGGCAAGGCTGCGGACGAGATCAAGAGGATTCTGAACTGATGGGTGATCTCTTGTGGGTTGAACTGGACGGATGGACTGCAAAATTACGATTTTCTGCCTGTCATCTTATACCGCACCATCCGAAATGCGGAAGGCTGCACGGGCATACGTACGCTGTGAGTGTGAAGGTATTCGGAGAACGAACCGGCGAGTTCATAATCGATTTCGAGATCCTGAAAGGACTGATTGCAGAGATCTGCGAGCGCCTTGACCACCGCGTAGTTCTTGCTGAGAACGATACCCGCCTGCAAATCACAAAAGATGATCAGAGCCTAATCGTTGAGACTGGCGGGAAGATGTACCAGTTCCCAATTGAGGATGTCACGCTCATCCCGACTGATTCAACGAGCGCAGAGAGCCTCTGTGAGTATGTCGCATCCGAACTGGCTCCGGGAATGAGTCCCGGCGTCAGTAGAATAGAGGTACGAATCGATGAGGGGCTCGGGCAGGGCGCGGGATTCGTGCTTGATATTGCGAGGACGGGTGCCATAGCAGAGGCAGGCACATGAACATTCTCTGCTGCTACAATGTGAACATCGACGCGGTTGGAACAATCGACGGCGCAAAGCTCACCGAGTACATCAGGGGTGCCAGAGGTTGCGAGATTGATTACACTCACACGCCTGATCACATCAGCGATATGGCTGATCTTGTTACTCTTCTACTCTCGCATATACAGAATGGGACCGGCGGCGAATATCTGCTTGAAGCACCCGATGCAATCGTTGAGTCGCCGCTTCTGCTAAAAAACGAACCTGTGCTACGCCTGGGCGGAAACGCAGGAATTTCTGCGAGTGTTCTCTCTAATCTCGGCGCATCACTTGTGATTCTGAACGTGGCATCCATGTCACGAACGCAGGCAGATCTGCTCACCGGAGCTGCGATACGGATTCCGGTTTACGAAAACGATGAACTTGCCTTGTTGACGCCGTATAATGCGCATGATGCACATGATGCGCCGCATAGTGCGCGTGCGATGGGTGATTGCGAAGACGCCATACACTATGTCTTCGACTTTAAGAGTGGAACAGAAGTCGAACTGCGCGACAGAACGATCGTCGCGCCGGATAACAACCGTGTCATAGCGACGTATGATCCAAAGAACATCGCGCTACATGTCGATTGCGCGTTTGAGGCTTTTTCCAATGCGAGAATCAAGGAGATGGACGGCGCGCTGGTATCGGGACTCCATCTGCTGCGCAGCAACTACCCCGGCGGATCAACATATCTCGATCATTTGCAACCGATCATATCTGAATTGCGGAGCTGGAAATCATCAAATCCGGATTTAAAGATACATTTCGAGTCAGGGGACTTTTTGGATGCCGAGATCCGGGATCATGTGATCTCTTACATCTCTAGTGTCGTGGATAGTATCGGCATGAACGAAGACGAGTTTTTTGAGGGAGAAACAGATTTTTCGGTAGTAAAGATCGTCGAAAAAGCGGTACAGTTCGTCGATCGCCTCGGGATCTCGAGATTATGCATCCATACGAGAGATTTCATGGTGAGCGTCTTTGATTGTGATTACATCGATTGCGCATCCGAGATTGACGCGCTGGGCGCGGGTGCAGCCGCAGCCGCCGCGCGTGCAGCAACCGGGCGCGTGGACCGCGCGTCTGTGGATGCGGCAGTCCGCGATCTGGAGCCGAGCAGCAAAGGCGTCCGTGAGTGTGCGATTGCGCATGAACACTTCGGCGGAAAGATGATCGGAAATGGAGTGAATCTACAATTGAGTGGATATTCAATCTGCGTTGTTCCATCGCTCTGGTGCGAGCACCCGGTATCAACGGTTGGCATGGGTGACACCATGACCGCGGGCGCATTCCTGATGGAACTTGCGCACCGTCGGTAGCCAGTAATCGTCATCAGTAGTCATATTTTCTGTGATAACCCCGTGGCGTTATGATGGTATTGCCCCATGTTCTTGACTCGCTATTTCCAATGATAACTGTGGTATGCATGTCCACGAAATCGTCGAAGTTGAGCGCGTCTTCGAGCGTGGTTGTGACCGTGCTCATCCCCTCTCTGAATGCATCTTTCACGAGCCCTACCGGAACCGACCCGCTTCTATGCTTCCGGACCAGTTCTACGCATCTCTTGAAGTTCGTGTTCCTGTTCCTGCTCTTTGGATTGTACAGGACGATCACAAAATCGGCTGCTGCCGCGCTCAGCAGCCGCTTTTCGATATCCTCCCATGGCGTCAGCAGATCGCTCAGGCTCACGCTTGCGAAGTCGCCTGTGATGGGTGATCCGAGGATGCTTGCTGCTGCGCTTGCGGCTGTAACCCCTGGAATCACCTTTATCTCAATATCTGCATCTTCTTTTTCAGCAATCTCCAGTACGATTCCTGCCATACCGTATATCCCGGAGTCTCCTCCGCTTATGATTGTGACCACATCTCCACTGGATGCCAGTTCCAGCGCGTTTTTGGCACGCGCAATTTCTTTCCCCATTGAACTTGTTATGACCTCTTTATCTCCAAGCAGTGACTTGATCTGATTGAGATACGTGTTGTTGCCGACGATGTAGCGCGACTCTGATATCACCTTCTGTGCCGCAATGGTCATTAGATCCGGATGCCCTGGACCAATTCCAATTATATACAGTTTACCGCCTTTGGTAGCCATATTCTGCTATTATGGCTCCTATATCTTATGTGTTATTGCCTAACCGGGCGTCTCGTGTGTCTCGTATGTGCCAGGCGCAATCACGACTTTCAACGAAACCTTTATCTGCTACCCGCCTAACCTATAGAATACATTGTAACTCTTATGTTACGTGATTTATGATGCATATGGCAATTAACATTGCTATAGAAGGGTGAAGAGCGAGATTGTCGCATCTCGTTCGATGAAGCCGTGTATACGTGTGATCTGGACGCTTACTGAATTAAGCAGAGGCGGATTCTGGTAATTATGCCATCTGGTGAATAGTTCGGCTCAAGTGCCTACGAAGGACGTGCCAAGCTGCGATAAGCCTCGGCGAGGTGCATGGAACCATTGAACCGAGGATCTCCGAATGAGACTTCTTGATGCGACGCGAGTCGTATCGATCCTTCGGGATCGGGAACGCTCCGAATTGAAACATCTTAGTAGGGGCAGGAAAAGAAATCAATTGAGATGCTGTGAGTAACGGCGAGTAAAAACAGCAGAGTTCAAACCGAATCTTTCCTTGAGAGAGGCGAGACATGTGGTGTTGTGAGGCAGATCATATACGGTCCGGACCAGTGAAGTCAAACTCATCTGGAATGTTGGGCTACAGAGCGTGATAGCCGCGTAGACGTAAACTGGTGGACTGTGATCTGATCCTCGAGTACCGTGGGTCGGAAATCCCGCGGAAATCTGGGAGACATCAACTTCCAAAACTAAATACAACTTGAGACCGATAGCAGAGTAGTACCGTGAGGGAAAACTGAAAAGCATCCAAAAGATGGAGGTGCAAAGTGCTTGAAACCAGATGGTGATGGTGGGATATGGCGTGTAAAGGATCTTCGCCGCGAAGGAGGCAGTCGCGAGGCTGTAGTACGGGCGGCGTTGCCGATGTCATATCATACGTTTTGAAGAACGGGCCAGGGAGTGTATCTTGGTGGCGAGATTAACGCTTTAAAAGCGGGAGTCGAAGCGAAAGCAACACGCGCGTAGCCTTTGGGCATGGCGCGAGGTATCCAATGTGCCTGAAGTCACTGGGGTACGACCCGAAGCCGGGCGATCTATGCGTGGGCAGGTTGAAGCGTGGCGAAAGCCGCGTGGAGGACCGCAGGCGGTACTGATATGCAAATCGTTCGCGTGACCTGCGTATAGGGGTGAAAGGCCAATCGAGCCCGGCATCAGCTGGTTCCTTCCGAAACATGTCGTAGCATGACCTGATCTGAGATCGTTAGCGGGGTAGAGCACTGATTGGAGGTGCCGGGGGAGAAATCCCTCGTCTTCTTGTCAAACTCCAAAGTCGCTATCATCGTAGAAGATCGGAGTCCGGGCACGGGGTAAGCTCGTTGTCCGTAAGGGAGACAACCCAGACCGTGGTTAAGGTCCCTAAGTGTCGGCTAAGTGTTAAAAATAAAGGGCGTCCCAGGCCATAGACAACTGGAAGGTTAGCTTAGAAGCAGCTACCCTCTAAGGAGTGCGTAACAGCTCACCAGTCGAGGTTTGGGGCTCCGAAAATGGACGGGGCTCAAGCCGACCACCGATACCACGGAGTGTCGAAAGATAATCTCGTAGGAAGGCGTCCTGTTTGGGCAGAAGCGGGGCTGTAAAGTCCTGTGGACCATGCAGGAACGAAAATCCTGGTAATAGTAGCAGCAAAGTTAGGTGAGAATCCTAACCGCCGAAGGGGCTAGGTTTCCTCGGCAATGTTCGTCAGCCGAGGGTTAGTCGGTCCTAAGACGTACCGCAATTCGAGTACGCCGAAAGGGAAACAGGTTAATATTCCTGTACCATCCGAGCTATATCCGTAAGGACCTGACGCATCCGGATAGGTCGAGCAGCGTTGTCGCGCTGTTCAAGCACCGAAACAGGTGGAGTGCCGTAATGGCGAGAAGCCTGCGAATGTGTGATGACAATAGTCGACTGAGTCCAGGTGCCCGTGAAAAGGGAGCTCAGATGTCCGTACCGAGAACCGACACAGGTGCCCCTAGCTGAGAAGGCTAAGGCGTGTCGGACTAATCTAGCTAAGGGAATTCGGCAAATTAGCTCCGTAACTTCGGGATAAGGAGTGCCTGCCTTGTGAAAGGCAGGTCGCAGTGACAAGGGAGCTCTAACTGTCTAATAACAACATAGCGGATCGCGAACCCGTAAGGGCTAGTACGATCCGTGAATCCTGCCCAGTGCAGGTACCTGAAAACCCGGTTCAACGGGGTGAAGGGCCTGTCAACGGCGGGGGTAACTATGACCCTCTTAAGGTAGCGTAGTACCTTGCCGCTTAATTGGCGGCTTGCATGAATGGATCAATGAGAGCTCTACTGTCCCTAGCCAGAATCCGGTGAACTTTACATTCTAGTGCAGAGTCTAGAGACCTCTAGGGGGAAGTGAAGACCCCGTAGAGCTTTACTGCAGCCTGCAGCTGAGTTGTGATTTTGGATGTACAGTATAGGTAGGAGGCATCGAAACCCCGGCGCCAGCCGGGGTGGAGCCAACAATGGGATACTACCCTTTCAAGATTACGGCTCTAACTCAGAGATGAGGACCCCTGTAGGTGGGCAGTTTGGGTGGGGCGCCACGCCCTTGAAAAGATATCAAGGGCGCCCAAAGGTTGACTCAAGTGGGTCGGAAACCCACTGAAGAGTGCAAGAGCATAAGTCAGCCTTACGTGATTTCGCAAAGCAAGGAATCGCGAGACGAAAGTCGGGTCTAGCGAACCAATGTACCTCCTTGATGGGGGTCATTGACTACAGAAAAGCTACCTCAGGGATAACAGAGTCGTTTCCGGCAAGAGCACATATCGACCCGGAAGCTTGCTACCTCGATGTCGGTTCTTTCCATCCTGGCCGTGCAGCAGCGGCCAAGGGTGAGGTTGTTCGCCTATTAAAGGAGATCGTGAGCTGGGTTTAGACCGTCGTGAGACAGGTCGGTTACTATCTACTAGAGGTGTTCGTTGTCTGAAGGAAAGTTGCATTTAGTACGAGAGGAACTATGCAACGGTGCCACTGGTCGATCGGTTGTCTGACAAGGCAATGCCGAGCAGCTACGCACCAAGGGATAAGGGCTGAAAGCATCTAAGCCCGAAACCCATCCTGAAAAGAGACAACATTAAGGACACTCATAAAAGATGAGGTTGATAGAGTCGGGATGTACGCACCAAGGCAACGAGGTGTTTAGTCCGCGGCTACTAATTGTCCGTGCCACTCCTGCTGATCTATAAAGTAGGATTGTCATAGAATGTGAGTCCTTCGGGGCTCATTTCAGGCGATATCCAGTTTGTACTTTGCATTCATGTGAGTGTAGCGGCCATAGCGGAGGGGAAATTCCTGTACCCATCCCGAACACAGAAGATAAGCCTTCCCACGTTCCTTACTGTACTGAGGTGCGAGAGCCCTCGGGAACTCTGGATCGCTGCTATGCTCACTCTACATTTTATTCAAATATATTTTTCAACGTATAGAAAATTATAGACGCATTTCAATATCGGCATAGGTAATTTTCTTCGTTTCAATCAATTCTTTTGGCAGGATTTACAGGGTTGGATCGTATCCAGTAAATCCTGTTTATCCGGTCCAAAATTTCCATTTTCTTGGAAAGATGGCAATAATTTTAATATATCTACCCCAGAGCGGGGATATCTAGCGACCTGCATGGATATCGAGAATAACCTTTTCAGTATCTTGGAAGAGGATAAGAACGCAAAATTGGAAAATAAAAGTTGCTAGCTAAATCCTGATGGTTAACAAAATTTATATGGACAGTCGTACATACATTCTCACTTCAACAACAAAAGGGTGACCAACATGAACCATAACGACTGCACCAAATTCGCAAATGAAAATCCCGCATGTTATCTGGCAACAACCGACGGCGACCAGCCCAGGGTCCGTGGATTCCTGAACTGGTTTGCCGACGCAACAGGATACTATTTCCATACGGCTGCAACCAAACAGGTTTGCAGGCAGCTAATAAGCAATCCAAAGGTTGAGGTATGCTTCTTTGATCCAGAGAATCCTCTGGGTGTGGGAACAATGATGCGCGTGGCTGGTGAGGTTGAATTTGTCGAGGATTCAGGGCTGCGGTCCAGGCTCCTGGAAGAACGACCCTTCTTAAAGGCATTTGTATCGGGGCCTGATGACCAGGTACTGCAGATATTCAGGATATACAAAGGTGTTGCCCATTTCTGGACAATGGAGAACAATATGAGGGAATCGGAAATTGAAAGGATAGCATTTTAGTGCATACTCACTATTATTTTTCCCTGGTCTGTATCTCTCTCCAGGGGTTCTGTTAAAATAATATTCCTGTACACATCCCGAACACAGCAGATAAGCCTTCCCAGAGATTGTCGGAAAAGTACCT
>DAWR01000100.1 GCA_002506015.1 Candidatus Methanogasteraceae archaeon UBA261
CAGTCGCAATCAATAAAGACCTCGCGCACCTTCTGGATATGTCCCGAGCTTTCTCCCTTTTTCCAGAGCTTTTTTCGACTTCTGCTCCAGTAATGCGCTATATTCGTCTCCCGCGTAAGTTTAAACGCTTCCTCGTTCATGTATGCGCACATCAAAACCTCGTTTGTGTGTGCGTCCTGCACAACCACGTGCAGCAAACCATCTTTGTACGCCGGTTGGATTATGCCATCAGTCATACGCATAAATAGCAACAGCCGTAATTAAAATCTTGCACATGATCATTGCAATCGATGACACCGACTCGCAGAGCGAAGGCGGCTGCACAACCTACATTGCGGCGGTACTGATGGATAAACTCCAAAAATACGGGGATCTGGTCGATTATCCGCTGTTGATCCGGTTGAATCCGAACATCCGCTACAAAACCAGAGGGAACGGCGCAATCGCAATTACGATCGCAACAGATGATCCGGACGCGGTGAAAGGAATTGTTCTGGATGAAGTGAGGGGACAGTCGAAGTTCTCAGACGAGAACACAAACCCGGGGGTGGTCTTTCTCAACGACGACGCACCCGAAGATCTGAGAAACGATCTCAAAGCATTTTCCAGGCGCGCGATACAAGACATTCTCGAGATTGCGGATGCAGAGCGTCTGATACACAGACACAACATCGATTTTTGTAGATTCAAGAACGGACGTGGATTGATCGGCGCGCTCGCAGCAGCAGGAATCGCACTGAACGGAATAGGGGACCACACATTCGAGTTGATCGCATACCGGCGATTACCTTCTGCGTCCAATGCGCACGGTGCCAGAGCGCCGAGAGCGCGAGAGCGAGAGGTCGATTGCCGCAGCATCCGGGATTCAGACCTGCGGACATATCCGCGGACATGGGATACCGTTGACATCGCAAACAGAACGATCGTCTGCGTTCCGCACGGGCGCGATCCGGTCCTGTTCGGGATTCGCGGAACGATCGATGGGGTCACCGAGGCTTTCAGTTACATCAGATCAGAGCCGATCGAACGGTCTGTTCTCTTCAGGACGAATCAGGGAACCGACATGCATCTGATACGATCAACGATCGGTCAGACCGAGTCAGGGCGCTCGTATATTCTGAAGGGCGCGGTCATTGATCCGCCCCGGACGATCTGTGGCGGGCACACAATCTTCCGGATCGCGGACCCGGACGGATCTGAGATCGATTGCGCTGCCTTTGAGCCCACAAAGAACTTTCGAGAGATCATAAGAAAGCTTGCGGTCGGAGACCAGCTCGTTGTATGCGGAAGCGTGAGAAACGGGACGGTTCATCTCGAAAAGATCCGGATTGTGCATCTGGTTGAGGTCTACAAGACCGCAAATCCGATCTGCACCTGCGGAAGGCGTATGAAATCTGCCGGCGCCGGGCAGGGCTACCGGTGCAAACGGTGCAAGGAAACCTCGGATACACCGGACCGCCTGTCAATTGAGCGCGATATCGATTGCAGCTGGTACGAGGTCCCGCCGTGCGCAAGAAGGCACATCGCAAAGCCGCTCGTGCGCTGCCACGGGGATGTGCATCCGGGAAGGTGACCGAGGGTTCCGGTTGCCAGACCACAATGTTTATATTAAATCTTGGCTATATGTTACAGTTATATGACGCTCCTTCTTCAGAGCAAGCGAGACATAACGAAATTCCAGATTCTGGTGGAGATTGCAGCACACCAGCCGAACGTGCGCCAGAGCGAGATTGCGCATACGCTCGGGATCACCCCCCAGGCGGTTTCCGAGTATCTCAAGGAACTGACGAATCAGGGCTTTGCGTACAGCGACGGACGTGTCAGATACAAGGTTACTGCAAAGGGAATCGAATGGATCACCGAAAACACATTTTCTCTCCGGCGGTACACGCGATTCATACTCGAAGAGGTCATAAGCCAGGTTGCGGTCTGGACAGCTATCGCCGATGAATCCCTGCAAGTGGATACTCCGGTCTATCTATACATGCGCGATGGGCTCCTGTATGCATCCAGCGAGCATGAGGCATCAGCGACCGGCAAGATAATCTCGGATGTGCAGAAGGGAAAGGACGTCGGTGTCACCGATATGAAAGGCATCGTCGACCTTCCGGATGTCAAGATCGTGATCGGAAAAGTCCCGAGAATCCACCGTGGAGGTTCTACTGCGGTCAATTACCAGATGCTCAAGAAACTTGCAAAGGACAGATCTTTCGTTGCCGCAATCGGGGTGGAGTCGTTGATCGCGCTGAAAAACATTGGCGTCGATGCGGATGTGCTGTTCGGTGCAAAGGAGGCGGTGGTGGAAGCAGCGTGGCACGGCGTATCGGCTTTTGTGGTTTCTGTGGATGATGAGTTACATTCGGTGCTCAAGCGATTAGAGGCTGAGGGGATCGAATACGAACTGCATGATCTGAAGGTGTAGATTTTTCGCAATGGTGAGGCACGGTCTTAGAGTGGATCAACGGGTCAGGGGGTATTTTTTACGTCCATTATACGCTACGTCCCATGATTAATCAATATCTTTATATAACATGATGTGGCAATTCACATTCGGTAATCTGCAGCGATGTAGAGTACTACTATGGAGGTGATACAGGACATCAGGTAATGGACACTGGCACAGCAGACCTACGCTAGCGATCTTCGGTCGCGGAGAGTATATGCAGTGTGAGCTGGTGGCTATGCGGGGGGTTTCCAAATCGGAAATCAATACCTGACCATCCATTCGCTACACATTCGCGGGCAGAATCG
>DAWR01000025.1 GCA_002506015.1 Candidatus Methanogasteraceae archaeon UBA261
AAATTTGACATCGCCATGCAGACCCCTGACACAATTGAACAGCTAAATAACATATCCAAAACAACAGGCAGCCAGATGCTCGAAATGCTCGCGCTATCGGTCTCAATCGGCTTTGTGCTCGGTCTCGTATCCGGGTTAATCCCGGGCATACACACAAACAACTTTGCACTGATCCTGCTCGCGCTCTCACCCGCAATCTCGGAGATGGGATTCTCGAATATCGACATCGCTGCGATCATCCTTGCGAACTCAATCGCACACACCTTCTTAAACATCATCCCTGCCGTGTATCTCGGCGTGCCTGACGCAGAGACAGCGCTCGCAGTTCTTCCGGGACATCGCATGCTGCTTGATGGGATGGGCATGGCAGCGATCAGATTATCTGCAATCGGCAGCGCAGGATCGATTGTCGTATCATTGCTGATCGCAATTCCACTTGCGCTCTTCTTCGGACGATATTATGCGACTATCCTTGCGAATATGCACTGGATTCTGCTGGGAATCGTTGTGCTCATGATCCTGACCGAATCTGGCATATACATCGAGGGGCAGGGCTCGCTTGTCCATCTGAAATACAAGTTCTATGCGATCATTGTTCTTCTGCTGGCAGGCGCTCTCGGGATGATTGCGTTCGAAAATGAAGGTCTCATGCACCCGTTTTTCCAGTTCGGACAATCGTCAATCCTCCTCTCGCTTTTGACCGGTCTCTTTGGTGCGTCTGTTCTCATAGTCAGCATGCTCACAGGGTCGACCATGCCCGCGCAAAACAGGCGCTCAGTGAAGATGCGGTCACGCTGGGTTATGCGCGGAATTGTTGTCGGTAGCATCGCCGGATCGCTTGTCGCATGGCTTCCCGGCGTCTCTTCAGCGGTCGCAACGGTTATTGCACGATCTGCAATTCGTGGAAGGCTCGAAGAGCACCGGACACGGACAATGGAGTTCATAGTCTCAGTATCAGGAACAAACACGTCGAATGCGATCTTTGGTCTGATTGCGCTCTTCGTAATCGGATATCCGAGAAGCGGGGCGATGGTTGCTGTGAGGGAATTGATCGGAATGAAACTGGATATGCATCTGGTTCTCCTATTTCTGATCATTGTCGTGCTTGTTTCGATTGCATCGTACATTGCGACGATCGTTATCGGTGATTTTGTGCCATCTGTTCTGGTGCACGTCAATTACCAAAAATTGTGCATGGCAATCCTTGCCGGGCTTGTTCTGATGGTACTTACATTCAACGGCGTCTTCGGGCTCGCGGTCTTCATGACCGCGCTGCCGATCGGGATGCTTCCGTACTACGCAGGTATCAGGAAGAGCCATGCGATGGGCGTGCTTCTGCTGCCGGTTATGATGTATTATGCAGGGCTGGGGTGAAGTAAAGTAAAGCAACTGTGCCTGGCACGGAACAGATGTATGTGGCGAACCGCATGCTGTGTTTCAGGGTGGATGCGGTACCATATCAATAATAGGACTCATTCCAAGACGCCATCACTCATTTCTTCATCCGGGATGTCCTCTTCTGCACGTTCAATCCCACCGGGTGGAGGATATCTCGTAAAAGCGGAGAGCACAACCAGTGCTTCCGAGCGAATCCGCTTGTTTGTACTTCGGGAATATTTCTCCAGCATCTTTCGGTTGTCTCGCGAGAGATTGTGGTATGAAAGTACCTGTGAATGCGAGTGATAGTGATCTCTTCTGACTGTTGCGCCTTTGATTTCCTTGTGCATTTCTTGCAGATATGGGCTGCGTGCCCTTTGCCAGAGAATTTCTCGTTTGGCAGGATGTTTCCGCATACCTTACAGAAATGTCCGCGATACCGTTTCTTCTTTGCCATCACTTGCACCCCCTATAACTCAACTTGAAACCCCAAAAAATCGCCCGTCGAAGAGTCGCTCTCAGTGTTTTTCCAAAAAATAAAAAAGATATCCCCCCGCCGCACAGGTGGGAGGATGTTCGCCCAGAAAAATCAAATCAGCTTCTTGAACGGGTGGTTCGGATCCTTCACGGTGAGCCCGAGTTCCTCTGCGTTCTCGGCAACCATGATGTCGATCATCGCAGCTGCAGGTGCTATCATCGTCGAATTCTCGATCGGTCCGTACAGGTAGTAGTCAGCTCCCGCGATTCCCGCGATCAGGTTGTTTCCGATGTCAACAGGAGGCCACACCTCGCGGTGCTCCTTCTTGAACGTCTTCATCCAGTCCCATGCGGACGCTGAGTTGTGATAACCTGCGCCAACAGGAAGCCCGAACCTTGCCTTTACGGCAACGCCTGCACGCACGTTTGCGCCTGCGCCTGATCCGAGCGGCATCGCAGCGATATCCACGAGTGGTTTTGTGATGCCGCAGCCCTCTGCGATCTCGAGCATGCCCGACTCAATGCCTGCCGCGCCTTCCTCAAGAATCTCGATCTTTCCTTTGACACCCGGCTCGGTTGCATTGAATGCGAGAATGATTGCGGATGTGAGATCCGACTCCTTGATCGCCGCAACCTCATCCTCATGGATACTTGCATTAATCGAGTTGTGTATGCCGCGATCGGCAACACCGATCTCTGTTGCATACGCAACACCAAACGCCCGAACGTCGCCTGCCGAAGAGTCGATTAAGAACGGCTCATCATACCCGTCCACAAACCAGTCGATGTAATTCTTCATCGCCTCATTCGTCTCTGCAACGATCTGGTTGCAGTGCGGGTTGCCTGTTGTGTCACTGATCTCTTCTGCTGCGGTCCAGAGGTTGTCGGCAGCGTTCTTGTCGAATATTCCTTTGTCCTCATCCGTTACGATCTTGTGCCTGTTATAAAACATCGAACCGAAGAGTACGGTTGGATATTCTCCTGGCTGACCTCCTATCGTTGTGCCTCCTAGATCGAAGACCTTCTGTTCTTTATCAAATCTGAACATATTAATACCTCACTTATATTGTTATCCCGGTCAGGATTACATAAGACAACGCTATCACCAGCCCTGTCGCTATTCCGTAGAGTATGCCGATATCTCTACCAACCTTCTTTCCGATCCGCTGATATATCTCGGAATTTACGAACTCAATCTTCTCGTCGATATCGTCCAGCCTTCGCAGAACCTCTGTGTACTCAGCCCTGTCAACGACGACGTGTGGAACGATGATCTGTCCTTCTTCTGCCATACCTGAATCACCCCTTCACCAAAACAACGGTGCAAGAACCAGTATGAGTGCGAACAATATACCTGCTGCGACACCGAGCGGTGCGCCTGCCGTGAAACCGGAATCCAGTTTCTGGTTACGCGCAATCAGTTGTGAACGGCGCCGTACGCTCTCGACAGCGGTCTCGAACGGTTCCATGAATGGCTCAATCACCATCGGGGTTCCGACTCCATACGTGATCGCCTCTCCGGCTGCTTCTTCCTCGGGAGCCTCTTCAGTTGCTTCTTCGGAAACTTCCTCTGCAACAACTTCTTCGGTTTCGACGGTTTCTTCGATCTTTTCCTCTTCTGGCATATCATGCACCTCCTATAAGGAAGCTGAGAGCTCCTTCCGCCATCACCACGAGTCCGAGAAGGATCAGCGTTATCGTAAGACCGATCATGATTCCCTCGATCTTGGCTGCGTAGACACCTGCCGCAAACTTGTTCATGTTGCCTGTGGCAATCGTCACCGTTTCGATCTCTTTGATCCGTGCGCGGACAGTTGCAACCTCGGCAGCCATCGGTCGAAATCCTTCGATCTCTTCTTCGCCGCCGCCTTCCTCCATCTTGAGTATCATCGGCTCCACATCGAGTGCTCCGGGGTCCTTTGCAACGCACGCCTTTACTGCTGCTGATATCTTGCCCTCGTCCTCGGTATCGATCAAGTCGACGCACTCAACGATCTGCTCCTGGAACCTAGCTATCGCGTCCGCATCCAGATTCTGTATGAACGGGATTGCTCCAACCGCTCCGATGATCCGTCCGTCCGCGTCGATTCCACCTTTGTGGAACGCGGTTATCGCCTGTCCCGTGATGTGTCCCTTGACCTCCATTCCGGTTACAACTAGGAACCTGATGTTCGGGTTTGATACGATGTTTGCAACCAGCTTCTCGATTCCGATGTTCTCAGTCTTGGTTGGTCCTGTGAGTGCTGCTCCTGCTGCAAGCGGGAAATCGCTCAGATGTGATCCGCAGGTTGTGACTGCAACACAGTCTTCGGGGTTTCCAACCTCAAACTCACCAGGAAGTATGGGCCATGGGTCGGATGTTGCTACTTTTGCCATTGTTCAGATCCCTCCCATTACAACTACTACCATCGCTGCCATGAACGCGATTATGAGTCCGATGACCAGACCATAGAACAGGTTCGCATACACTCCTGCAATCCGGGCAGTCTCCTCTCGTCCGGGATATGTGTTCAACAGTTCTTTGTCAGGTTCGAGCGAGTTCATCAGATCGTCGGCAACGTCTTCGAGTATGTCCAGTTGTGCCTGAATCGGAACGAGCGAGAACATGATTAAGTCCTCCCTCTCCTCGGCAATGACTCCTGACATCGGGTCAAGAAGTACATGGAATTCAGGTACTATTCGTGCGACATCCATCTACATCGCCCCCGGTGGAAGTAGTCCGGTTCCGACATAGCCTGCGCCCGCGTCGCGCTTCACGAGTTTTACGAACCCTGTGAAGGTAACATACCAGATGGCAAGTCCTATGACGATTGTGATTATTCCCGCGATCGGGTCAATGACCGCAATCGAGCAGACTCCGCCAATCACCATCGCAATCGCACCGCATGATAGTGAGTGTACGAGTGTCCGATCCTGAGTCTCATCAGGTCCGAGACTGGCATTGAACGGATGCAGAATGCCGAGCGCACCAAGAATAAAGACTGGTGCGATGTATCCTGTCGTAATGACCTTCTCTGATATCACCACAAAGTCCATGCTTCCCGCGATCATGACCGAAAGCCCTGTAAGTACGAGAACACCAGCACCTGCAATCTCTGTTAAGCACCGCTCCATAACCGGAATGTTCAGTTTGATGATCTTGTTTGCGAGCGATCCAACTACAAATCCGATCACAAGCGCAAGCACCAGACCAATGATCGGTCCGATGAAGACTACATTATACATCTTTCCGAGTGCGAGCCCGAACATCGCTGAGATGATACCCATTCCAAGAGCCAGCATTCCAATCGACGGGACACCTGTACCGATACCGTAGCTGCATACTCTACGCACAGCATCAGCGCCCATCTTGGTTGCAAATATCGCACCGATTCCCGCGAGGAACGCGAGATACGGTATCCCCGAGATGCCTGCTATGTAGATTCCGACGAGTCCTACAACAATTCCCTTTGCATCAACCTGATTTGCAGTCTCCGCAGATTCTGACATTCTATGCACCTCCGAACGCTGACATTCCCGGGATCATTACTGCGATGATTCCACAGAGAAGCGATGCAATAAAGCACGCAAGCATCGCCTTTGGCACTCGCTTGAACTTCGGATCATGGAATCCCTCGATTGTTCCCTGGATGTTGTACGACGGCAGCACCGCATTCACCAGAAAGACGCCTATCGCAAATATGCTTGAGATCGCAGCGTCGCCATTCACCCACATCAACATGCAGTAGACGAGCGATCCGCCAAGACCTCCAAGAAGACCTCCGATTGCGCCGCTCACGAAGCATACCGTTGGCATGCCCTGTCCGACCGTTCCTGCCGCGACGTACGGCGCCTGCGGGTCTCCGGTGATCGGGTCATAGTCTTTCTTCGCTGATGCCGGTGGCACGCCCACACCATAGATGTAGACCCAGTTTCCGACAAGCATCGTTACCGAGATCATGATCATCGCACCAACAGCGCCAGTTGCGCATATCAGGATGATCTCTGATATTCCGGGTGTGCCTGCTGCTGACAGGGTCATATACATATATCCTGCGGCAAGCAGTCCTGTGAGTCCCGAACCGGCAGCGAGCTGCACGGTTCCTGTTCCGATACCGGTTGCCTGCGCCATAGCGGCAGGAGCGCCCCCTACCGGGACGAAGTGAACACCGACTGCAATACAGATACCACCGATGATGATTCCTATAATTGATATCCAGTGCTCCATAAGCATTCCTATAATAGTAATATCAGTCATGCTTCTATATCTCCTGAATATTCCGGATACGGTCCGTATTTCTTCCTGGC
>DAWR01000051.1 GCA_002506015.1 Candidatus Methanogasteraceae archaeon UBA261
AAAGTGAGATGGAATTTCGTGAAAATGTGGCTACGGCCATCGATCTTTATGGGGAATTGAGTTCTCAAACTTCGGGTGTACGCGATGTGTTGAGCCGACCACATAACCTCTTAATTTCCACATCAATGAACGCGCGCTTCGCCAGTCCGCAGAAAACGTCAGAACTATGAAAAATAATGCAGACTATAGACGACCTCCTCAAACTCCGCTATCGGTTCTACCAACACCCCCTCAACCGTACTATCCGGTGGTGTCGGCATGCCAGAACACGCTCCATGTCCATCCCCTCTTCCGCTGTTCTTGACATATTCGCGCTCCGTTTTGACGATTGTTGCCGACACCACTTCTTTCACCCGTTGCCTCTCCGTTATGTTGCCTGGATTCACTTGAACTCGTACACCACGGTCACATACGCCGAGACTGTCACATCGCCCGGCTGAATCTGCGGACCTGCACCCAGTGCTTTCGGGGCAGGCATTGGCATCTCCATCTCAGCATCCTCGTAGTACCCGTAGTCCAGATGCACCCGGTATGGCGAAAACTGCGATCCGGTGGTCGATATCTCGAGAGCTCCGACGATTGCAACATCCATCGCGTCCGCAACAGAGTTCGCATCGGACCTCGCCTTCGCAACAGCGTCTGCGATAGCCTCCTCTCTGAGTCCTGCCTGCCGATCGTCACTCACAGTGAATGCCACGTCACCTATCTCGTTTGCCCCCGCGCCGATTGCTGCATCGATCACGTCTCCGACCTTCTCGATGTCTCTGACGGTCGCGGTCAGCGAGTTGCGCACCTGAAAGCCGATGAGCCGATCCTCGCCATCTTTCCAGTTGTACCGGGGCCACACACGATAATCCGACGTTACGGAATCCCCCTCTGCGATTCCGGTGTCGTTGAGAGCAGCAAGCACCGCATCCATCTTCTTTGCATTCTCATCGCACGCCTCTTTCGCATCCTCTGCCTGCGTCACCACCGCGAGTCTGACCACAGCCTCGTCAGGAGTCGTGTCAACGGTTCCGTACCCTGATACGACGATCACCTTCTTCTGTTGAATATCGGGCGTATCCGACGACGCGCTCGAGCTTCCGCCCCATAATCCCGCCGATGCGATCCCGACAGAGATCACGAGTCCCGCGAGCAGGAATGCGGTCATCAATTTCGTTCTGTTCGTCATGTTATGTCCTCTTTTCCGATATTAGTGGACTGCATATCTGCGCAGTTCCTGTTAAACGTGCAATCTCCCGTTTATTAAGCTTTATCTTAACTGCGAATCGATCTGTAGTCATCTCGTGACGACATCTCTCTACCGGAGGTGTCTCGAACACATCAACACATCGCAACTACACAGGTATGTTGATCGGTCTCTCGATTGCGATTCTGTACTTCCTGGTAAGAAAACTAACCGCGGTGGGCGCGGAGGTTCGCAGAGATGCACCACCCTCCGCGTCCCCCGCGCACTCCGTGGTTAAATTCCCGCATGGCTCATGTTGCGTTCCGGGTCAGGCAGTGCCAGTATAGCGAGGTCGCATGACACTGTTTTATGCACCTGGGTAGTTACAACACATCAATATTAAGGAGCACTGAGACGATATGGGCTATATGATGCGACAATCGGTACGATTATCGACAATTAACGTGATACCATGAAGATTCTCATAGCAACCGGAAGACTTGCGCAGCAGACGGTCAGAGCGGCAGTGCAGGAAAAGGAAGATGCCGATGTGCTCGTTCTCGATTGCGATGTTGCGGCGTTCATAACACCGGGTTTGCTGGGGCAGTCTCTGCCCGATTGCGAACGATACGACCTGCTCCTTGTCCCGGGTCTCGTGTCAAGCGACTTCACAGATCTCGAAGATGAATGCAAGACACTGATCCGTCTCGGACCGAGGCATGCGTACGACCTGACATCGGTTTTTTCGTGCGTAAACGAACTCGAACTCTCAAAAACAAGCCCTGCATGTGAATTCTTGTCAGAAAAAATGCGCGAGGACGCTCTTTTACACATAGAGGAGCACGAACGGAATTCTGTTGCGGCATTTGAGATCTGCGCAACAAAGATCGGCAGAGACTCGACTATGAAGGTGATGGCAGAGATTGCGGGTGCGACAGGCATGCCGGAGGAGCGACTGGCGGAAAAGATACGCGAATTCGAGGAGAAAGGCGCAGACATAATCGATATTGGTGCCACGATGGATGCAGGTGTTGATGATGTTGCAAGATCGGTTGCGATCGCAAAATCCACAACAAGACTCCCGGTGAGTATAGATACTCTGAATCCGGATCTCATCGTTGCCGGGATCGAGTCGGGAGCCGATCTAGTGCTGAGTCTGAATTCAGAGAACATCGATTCTGTTTCGGATGCGGTTCTTGCGCATGGAACCGCGGTTGTGATCATTCCGGATCAGGGCGACCATGATTCGCTGCACCGGTATATCGCGTATGCACAGAGCCTCGGTATCGAGAGGATCATCGCAGACCCGGTTCTCGACCCTGTTGGGCATGGAATCGTTGAATCGATCCGCAGGTATGGGGATTTCCGGAAAAGGGACGGGGCAACTCCGCTCTTCTTCGGCGTCGGTAATGTGACCGAATTAATCGACGCCGATTCGGTGGGCGTGAATGCACTCCTCACAGGGATTGCGTCCGAACTCGGCGCAGACGTCCTCTTCACGCCGGAGCATAGCGACAAGGCACGCGGGAGCATTAGGGAGCTTGTGACCGCGTCGCAGATGATGGTGCTCGCATCCGAGCGTCAGAGTTCACCAAAAGACCTGGGAATCGATCTTCTCATCCTGAAGGAGAAGCGGTACCTTCCGGACGCAGAAGTTCCCGAAGAATCAGTCTCTGCGTCAGAGAAAGCGAAATGGGCACCGGACCCTGCGGGATGCCTCCGAATCGAGATATCAAGGGCGCACAAAACGATCATCGTGACTCACAGACTGGCAACGATCATCGGAACAGATGTCTGCAGGATTCTCACAACCGTAATTGATATGGGGCTGATCTCACAGATGGAGCACGCAGGGTATCTCGGGCGGGAACTGACCAAAGCGAAGCTCGCTCTCGATCTCAAATGGAACTATGTGCAGGATGAGCCGATTTCACGCTGAATGCTGACCCATATCCTGGTGTCACACCCGTGCCCCGGGCTGGTGCAGCAGACGCAACATATCCCTGAGCTCCTGGATTTTAAGCTGCCCCGGCGCTGTCGCAGTCCCTACCGAGGCATACGCAAGAGCTGACCCATAGATCGGCGCAACAAGTCGCGTATGCGCCCCGAATCCACCCATCCCAATTATGCAGACCGACCTCGGTGCGCAGTCGAGTGTGAGTTCGAGCAGGCGCAGCGCATCCCGGTACGAATTGGGAGTTGTCGCGAGTTTTGCGATATCGGCGTCGGCTGCGAAACAGTCAGAGAGTATCTCTCGCATCGTTTCGTTGTCAGGGGTTTCTGAAAAATCATGGTATGAGATGATGACGCGTTTACCAAGCTCTTTTGCGCGATCAACAACCATATCGCGGTATTTCCTATCAGCCCGCAGTTCGATATCAACGGAGTCAGCAATCTCCAGAACAGAAAGCAGTATCTCGATTCTCTCCTCTTCTGATCCGGTAAATTGACCGCCCTCCGCACTCATGCGGTTAGTTACGATTATGGGCAGTTCTGTAGCCTCTTTCAACGCTCTTATGAGCGGACAGAGGGAATCTATCGGATGATCTATAAGGTCGATTCTAATCTCGATTGCGTCGGCGCCCTCGCGAGCCGCCTGAATCGCGCTCTCCCGTGGATTTTGTGCGATCGCTGCAATGATCTCAGTCATTGTCAGCCACCACGCATTGCTCGATTACCCGCTGCACCTTCGCAGGGTCTCTTCTCTTTGCAGTCTCGACTCCGGATGCCGTGTCCACTGCGTACGGACGAACCGCCCGTATCGCATCATAGACGTTATCCGGCGTAAGCCCGCCCGCGAGGACGATTGGCACACTCGAACGCTCAACGATCTCTGCGCTGATTCTCCAGTCATGCACCTTCCCGGTCCCACCGCCCTCGCTTCTGGCGCTGGTGCTCGTATCAAGGAGTATCGCATCAGCGATTCCTTCCAGTTCCGCAATTCGGCTTATGATCTGATCCGTAACCTCTGGTGTCGCATCCACCGGAACCGCTATCGTTTTGATCAGCCTGACAGCATCCGAGATTACTGCAAGGTCGCAATCCAAAAGATCGTTGTGCACCTGCACGCATGTGGGCATGGTCTCTCGTATCAGCGCCATTGCCGAATCAAGATCTTTAGGCATGATTACGAGAACCGACTCCACAAAGACCGGTACCTGCTCTATCATGTGTTTTGCGGTCTTTGCATCAATCTTTCTCGGCGACTTTACCGGGACGTCTGTTATGAACCCGACCGCATCGCAACCACACGAGATGGCGTGGGCGAGATCTGTTATATTTGTGTTTCCACAGATTTTAATTCTGGTTCGTGACATGAGATTTGTCCATTATTTTGTGGTATGTGTTTAGCTGAGTTGGAAAAACCACGAGATTTCACGAGATCAACACGGAAATATTGTGGAGATGGCTGCGCCGCTG
>DAWR01000204.1 GCA_002506015.1 Candidatus Methanogasteraceae archaeon UBA261
ACGTGTGAACTCCGTTCAGTGAATTACGCGTGAGACGATGTGAGCCATGCAGACAACAGGATACTGTTGTATGCAGGCTCACTACGGAAGTGCGGGGTTTAGGTGGCTCGAATGTCTTGTGCTTGGAGCTTCAGGAAGTTTTTTGTAGTAATAGTTCGCAACTGTATACTGTGATAGAAATATACTATTGCCACGGCGGGTCTATTTTAGGATGTGATTCAGTATGGATTTCATAGATCAGATAAAAGGATTATCCAACAAGATTTCTAAAGAATTGGGGCAGGTAGAAACGGAAGAAGCAACAAAGAATGCCCTTATCATGCCATTTATCAATATTTTGGGATACAATGTTTTTAATCCAGCGGAAGTTGTACCAGAATTCACCTGCGACGTCGGTACAAAGAAGGGAGAAAAAGTTGATTATGCCATAATGAAGAACGGAAATCCGATTATGTTGTTCGAATGTAAATCTGCAAACTCCGATCTGGAAACAGAACATGCATCCCAACTCTATAGATATTTTTCAGTTACCGATGTGCAGGTCGGTGTTCTTACCAATGGAATCGCCTATAAATTTTACAGTGATCTTGAAGAAGCAAATAAAATGGATGCAAAGCCATTCCTTGAGTTTGATCTGCTTGACATAAAAGAACCTCTTTTGGAAGAATTAAAACGTTTCAGAAAAGAGTCGTTTGCGATAGAAGAGATACTGTCATCAGCAAGCGAGCTAAAATATACGAAAGAAATAAAAAAGATTCTTGGGGAAGAACTCAATTCACCCTCTGAAGAATTTGTTAGATTCTTCACAAAACAGGTTTACTCTGGCAAAATGACAAAGCGCGTCAAGGAAGATTTTAAGAACATCACTCATCGCGCTTTCAAACAATTCGTCAATGAAAAGATAAGTGATAGATTAAAATCAGCATTAGAGCACGAAACTGATAGTGATGCGCAAGAGAATATTGTTGCGTCAGAGGGTGAGAACCTTGAAGCTGAAAAAGTTGATGGAATCGTCACGACAGAAGAAGAGATAGAAGGTTTCCATATCGTTCGTGCAATATTGCATGAAATTACTGACCCTGAAAGAGTTGTTTTAAGAGATATGAAAGGTCATTGCAATGTTCTGTTTGATAATAATATTAAAAAGCCGATTTGCAGGTTTCGTTTCAACCGCAAACAGAAATATGTGGGATTCATCGACGAAAACAAAGCGGAAGAAAAAGTGCAGATAGATAAATTGAGCGATATTTACAGATACGATGAGAAACTTAAAGCGACAATTGGTTATTACGAGGAAAGTGCCTCATCCGAAGCTTCTCCAGAAAGATCGGAGTGAGTCTTTGGTGGGGGAATGACTTCGGTCTGACCAGTGGAGGGGTGTAGAAAATGGAATTCCAAGTTGTGATCGAAGAAGATCTGGAGGACGGTGGGTATATTGTGCATTTCCCTGCTCTCGAAGGGTGTTGGTCGCAGGGCGATATGATAGAAGAAGCGTTAGATCATATAAAGGAAGCTATTGTCGGATATTTGAAAACATTGAACGATATGGCGATACACGGTCTCAAAAACATAGATAAAGATCTGGTCATGGAAGTGGCGGTGGTCTGAGATTGTGTATAAACTCACTCGATGGCCGGGCAGGAAGATAATTCGCGTATTCAAAAAATCCGGTTGGATCGTGGATCATATCGAGGGGAGTCATCATATTCTGGTAAAGGACGGAACAGAGACTATTTTGGTTGTGCCGGTGCCTGGAACCAAGCCAATAAAGGTTGGACTTCTGAAAGGATTGATAAAAAACGCTGGTCTTGCAAACGAGGAGTTTTTAATGCTTTGTTATAAAGAGGAAAGAAGGAGGTAGAAGCATGGTCTACAACCAAGCGTGGGGTGCCCCAAAATCCATTACCGAACTGAGTGACTCAGCCATGCATGACGCACACGAAAACAAGAAGACCGACATTGCTGACAGACACGATCTGCACCTGCGAGTCGTCCTGAACGAGCCCCTGTACGGGGGAAACATCGGCTCGACTGCACGTGTTCTCAAGAACTTCGGATTCCGTGACCTCGTGCTCGTGAACCCCTGCCCGATCGATAAGGAGGCGTGGATGATGGCTCAGCATGCACGCGATCTGCTTGGGAATGCGCGAATATGTGGCTCGCTTCAGGAAGCCACTATTGATTCCAACTTAATCGTCGGGACAACCGGAGCACGTGGGGAGACCGCCGGAAGACACCTCAGAATTCCGGCGTACCCGCCAGAAAGAATCCGCGAGAAGCTCAATTGCAAGAGCGGCTGTGTCACAATTGTCTTCGGAAGAGAGGATCACGGACTCACAAACGAAGAGCTGATGACGTGCGATCTTCTGGTGAGCATCCCAACAAGCGACGAGTACCCGATCATGAATCTCTCGCACGCCGTATCTGTAGTGCTCTACGAGTTATGTGATATCGTTTCCGGGGACGTTCCACTTGCGAACCGGCGTGACCTGGATCTCCTGTACGAACACATCGAAGACGTGCTACGCGACCTCAATTATCCGGTGCACAAGCGGCACAAGACTGCGCTGATGCTCAGGCGAATATTCGGAAGGGCGGAGTTGACCGCACGAGAGGTGTCCACGATGCGGGGAATCCTCAGGCTGACCAGTTACCACGTGGGGTCGCAGTCTGGCGAGAGCAGCGCAAATACTTGGTCCGACTGATCAAAACACAAAAGATAAAGGATCGCGGGGTCTTAAATCGGAATCCCTACCGCACCATAACGTCCCCATCACTGGTTATGCCAATCTCAAAGCTGGTCACAACCACCCTGTGCCGTATCTGGTTCCTTGCGAGATTGCGGACTTTCGACGCGAGCGCAACACCGTCATGGCGCACATGCACGCCCCCGCCCTCGGAATCAGCGCTCTCATAGATCATCCCGACGATATCGTCGAGACGCGTGCCCACTGCTGCCTCGAACCAGATCGGGGTTTCGAGCATTCTTATGAATTTTATGGTGTTTTCAGACCGTTCAACATTCTTCCGTGCCATCTTTTCGATTGCGGAGATGTTCTGTTTCGTTGTGCCCAGTTTAGCAGCAATCGCCTCCTGCGAACGACCGTCATGCCGCAATCTCAGCACAAGCATCTGCCGTTCGGTGAGCGTTGTATCGTTTGCTGCCATCAATTGATTTGGAGCGGGCATGCAATATCAAGGTATGGGGTGTGCAGGGGCTGCGAGCATCACGGCGGATTATGGCAGATGCAGGGAAGATGGTTGCGTAGGATGGCACGCCGCATACCGCGCATACAATGAATCTTGTGCCGCTGATACTGGTTGCGGATCGGGTGGTCGGGGTCAGGGTCGGGAAACTTGCGGATATCGCTCCTACTACGCTTGAGATCAGGGGTGTGCACAAAAGAAAGAGGTATGGTATGGTATGGTATGGTTACATCTCCACTGATGATGACCCGTTTTGAGTAACACTCACACAATAGCCAGATATGTCAGTCTCCGTTCAAATCCTCATGGATGCTGCGAAACTGTTCTAACGCTGATTCGAGACTTTCTGTGATATCCGCAGCAAGCGTATCCGGGTCAGGAAGATTCTCAGAGTCTTCAAGGCTTTCATCCTTCAGCCAGAATATATCAAGACTGACCTTATCCCGCTGAATCAATTCATCATAAGCGAACGCTTTGAACCGCTCTTTCTCCTCTCTATTGAAACGATCTTCCGGATTATAGCATTCGATAAAGTCCTGAAGGTCTTCATACTGCAGAGGACTTGTTTTGAGCGTAAAGTGCTTGTTAGTCCTTAGATCATATATCCAGAGTTTTTCTGTCCATGGTTTTTCGCTCGCTGGTTTTCTGTCGAAGAAGAGGACATTTGCCTTCACGCCCTGAGCGTAAAAGATACCCGTCGGCAATCTCAGAAGCGTGTGAACATCGCACTCGTGAAGCAACTTTCGCCTCACAGTCTCGCCTGCTCCACCCTCAAAAAGCACATTATCAGGAACCACGATGGCGGCTTTTCCGTTCATCTTCAGAAGCGTCTTTACATGCTGGAGGAAGTTCAGTTGCTTGTTTGAAGTGGTCGACCAGAAATCGGGACGCTCATAGATCAGCGATTCTTTGTCAGCCTTCCCCACCCCGTTCACTATGGTAATGCTGCTCTTCTTGCCAAAAGGCGGATTGGTCAGCACCATATCGAAGCGATCCCCCGGATCCGAAACAAGGGAATCGCCAACCTCGATAGGGCTTTCGTCCCCGCCGATTCCGTGGAGATACAGGTTCATCACGCACAACCTCGCGACATTATCGACGATGTCAGTTCCTTTGAAGGTACCTGACTTAAGAAACTTTTTTTGATCCGTATCCAGTTGGTAATGCTCTGGATTGGCTATGTAATCGTGCGCCACCAGAAGAAACCCGCCAGTGCCGCAGGCAGGATCGCAGATCGCCATCCCCGGCTCCGGGCGCATGACATCCACCACAGCCCTGATAAGCGGTCTCGGCGTAAAATACTGCCCAGCCCCACTCTTCGTATCCTCCGCGTTCTTTTGCAGCAGTCCTTCGTAGATATCACCCTTCACATCGATACCCAAGCCCACCCATGTTTCATCGTTGGTAAGCATGATCAGGCGTTTGAGTTTCGCAGGATCCTGAATCTTGTTCTGCGATTTTCTGAAGATAACGCCCAACATGCCCGTCTCTTTTCCCAGAGTCTCAAGGATATGGCGGTAATGGACTTCCAGATCATCCCCCTCTCTTTCAAGAAGGCTCTGCCAGTCATATCCCATGGGAATTGTTGAAGGCTTGTTAAACGGAGGCTTTGTCTGCTCATCAGCCATCTTCAGGAATAACAGGTGAGTGAGCTGCTCCACATAGTCGCCGTAGCTCAAGCCGTCATCGCGGAGTACGTTGCAGTAGTTCCAGAGGCGCTGGACGATGGTTGCGGATTCGTTTGCCATTTTTGAAATGCTTCCTTGATACTGTTTGTTTTTACACTCTGTATATCATCTTTCCCTTTTTGGCGTATTCAGCGATAGGTGATGTCTCATTTTCAAATTCATCAGGAGTCAGAGTGATAATGTCAAAAGGCACCATGAATTTCTTGGTTGTAGTATCTCGGCATCCTTGGTCAATTTTGCCCTTTCAAAGATGTCTTTATCCCGGAAATCCTCTGATATTATCAAGATATCTATATCACTTTCTTCTGTGGCTTCTTCTCTGCTCTGGGATCCGAACAATATGATCTTCGAGACATCTAACCCTGTTTCTTTCAGACATTGTTGCAAGGACTTAATAGCCGCTATAACTCTGCTTTTAACCATTTTAACACTTTCTTACTCTTTTCAAGTACGTCTCCGGTTTTCGACTTATTGAATTCTTCCAGCATTCTCTGCAAGTTGTCGGGATAACGTGTAGAAATACTTACCCTATTGAGAATAAATATGGCATCATATAAATTGTTGGGGATTTGCGGATCAATCAATTCGATGAGATACAGCAAATTATGTGTTTTGGGTGGTGTTTCATCGAACTTGTGGACATACAGCCATTTAAGTGCTTTTTCTATGGATCAAACATAAATTCTGCTGTATCCATATCGTAATCAGCTTGTTTCAGCCATTCATCTGGTTTTTTGCCCACGGCTTTTCCTCCTTTTTGATTTACTGTTCTGTTCATTTATTTCCTTTTGTAGTAGAATTTGCTCCAGCAGCACACTCGCCGGCTCATCATCCGGGTCTTGCGGTACGAGTTTGCCCTCAAAAGCTTTTTTCAGTATGCTCTGGCGCAGGCGCTCTGCCTGTTTCAGGCTCTGGTCGATGGTTTTCTCGATCTCGTCTGCGACAGAGAGGCGGCGCTCGATTTCGGCGACGATGCGGTGCTGTTCGAGGAGGGGCGGTAGTGCTACAGGTAAACTCATCAGTTGACTTGTATTGATACCATCACGAGTAGCCCCATGATTGACCACCTTTATATAGTCTGCCACTGTTTTAGAGCCACGTACATGTGTAATGAAATAAACAGGGTCGATTGCTGTAACCGCCAAACGGAGCCGCATCAGATGATAGTTGATGATTGCGTCCTCGAAGTGGATCGATACCAAACCAGCACGTCCGACGGTGGCCATGCGAGAAAAAAGTACGTCTCCAGCTTTTACTTTATATCTTCCCAATTCAGATGCCTTGCTTTTCGAAACATAGACTGGTTTTTCCAAACTCAAACCCTGTTCAGTTAGACAGCCAATTGTCAACACCGGAACGCCTGAATCTATAAAATCTCGCCGACCGAGATTTGAACCGAATGGACCAGTTAGTACCGCTTGCTCATCGATATCTCCAAGTTGTTCAACAGTTGTCCATACCCACCCCTCCGGCAGCTCCGGCAACCCACTGACATCCGGCGCCGCAGGCTCCTTGTACTTTGCGCTCTTTCTGCCTTTGCGTTTCTTCTCCGCCCCCCACTTCTCGCGGCGCTCCTTCCCGATGCGTGAAAGCAGCACATCCGCAGGCTCGTAATCGCGCCCCTCTGCCCGCGCCAGTTCGGCTTCGGTGGGCACGAGCCTGCCCTCGCACGCGGACTTGAGCACGGACTGGTGGTAGTGCTTGAGTTGCGCTTTTGTGTTTGTGAGCGCCCCGACGCCCGCGTCCAGTCGGGTGAACAGCTCCTCGATTTTGGTGACGATGCGGTGCTGTTCAGGGGGAGGGGAGAGGGGGATTGGAATCTGTCTCATTTGAGCTTGGTTCAGTTTTAATCTGGTAGTTCCCGTGACGTATCCGTTATAATCAAAAATATTTAAATAATGACATATAAACACGTTTGATGTTATATCTGTCAACGCTCTTAGCGCGTGAGCATGGTTATTTATCCAGCTCTTTCCTTTGATGAGATATGCTTTATTTTTTAATGCATCCAAAAATGGTACCCCATCCTCCCCCAGAAGAACAAGTTCTTCACCAAATAAATAATCATCAATCCATCCAACTTGACCCGTAGCCCCATAATATGGATACAACTCAGAAGTCGACTTACCTAAGATTCGATGTCCCCTATCGTTTGCGTTCACAGGAACTCTTTTGCGATCCAATATACCAACGCATCCTCCCAGTGTCGTCCACACCCAGTTTTCAGGAAGTTCAGGCACCATTTTTCCATTCATCTGCAAGGTCTTCAGCCTCGCCTTTTCCTCTGGTTTCATGTTGACGACCTTTTCCCACGTTTTATTATACAAGTGTCACCATTTCACATAATGTTTTAGAGGATGGTGCGTACATATCACAATTGACAATAACCCCATCCGCCCCCGCCGCATCACAGAAGTCGCTTCTCATGTAGATCGCATTCCCGAGCAGATAGAGTGTCGGAAAGACCTCCTCCACATCAGCGTCCGGCGGCGCAAAGCCGAGACTCTCCAGATCGAATATCTCTCGCAATGTCAGTTCCATCGGCGAATCGCAGAACTGCGCACATTCTGGCGGCGTCTTCTGATGAAACCGGGCTGTGTGGCAGCTCCGCGCATAAGCGACCACCGCATACCCGAAATGCGCATACACGGCAAAGTCCAGCCTCCTTGCCGCCGCAATCGTCCGGGGCAGGAGGTCGATCTCGATCGCCTCAACACCCATCTCCTTAAAGAGTGCGCTGGTTCTCGAATAGTTGAGGCTGGTCTGGAGGTACGCATCCCTCACATAATCGCTCTCATCTCGCAGGATGTGATCCACCCATGGGCAGGCTTCTGATGTGTGCACGATCCCCCTTCCGGCAACGGGGCTTGCGATATCACACGAATGCAGGATTCCAAGGTCGTTTACGACGATGCGGAGGTCTCTGATTCCGAGATCGGCGATCTCGCCCAGATATGCACACATTCTGTCGTAATGCTTCTGAGGCGTGATCGGGGTTACCAGTGTTACGCCGCCTGCACAATCGAGATCGGCTGCCCGCACAAGATCCTCAACAGATGGTAGTTTATGCACGCACCCCTCACTCCCGAGCCCGATTCTGACGCCCGAACCAGGATCAGTATCTTCGATCAGCTCTACGATTTCGTTGATCCTTGAATAATTACACGTCCTCAGTTCAATCATGAAAATCACACATAAGAATCGGAAATATTTGTCTTGAGGTACTTGCACCTCTTTTGTTCACATAGCAACTGCCAGATCGGCTCTTCTGCGAGCGCGTAATCCCTGATCGCACCTGCGTCGCTGCCAGAGAGCGCAAGATCGATGCATCTCCGGTATATCTGCACGATCTCCCGGATCATCTCCGGATTCATGCCTCGTCCAACGATTTTGAGTGCACTCACCCCGATCTCGAGTAAGTCAGGGATGCTGCAGAGCGAGCAGTCTGTGCCCGCATCAAGGATCGGGTGCACCCGCTGCACTCCGCCGCCAATCAGGTAGTTCGCACGGCACGGGATCCCGAGGTTAATCGTCTCGCCTGCGCTGTGGATGAGATGACATGTGCCGTTGATATTTGAGCACCCGAACTGCCCGAAGATCTCGAGGTCAATTCCGCAGCCAGAGAGTTCCGCAATCTCATCAAGCTCCATTTTGAACGGGAGAACGATCTTACTTGCACCCAGGCTCTTCAGGAGTTCGATCTGCCCGCAATTAAACGTGTTCAGAAGCACGCTCGCATGAACTGGCAGCCCTGTACCCATCTCGCCCACCAGTTGCATCGCGCCGAGCTCGCCGACGATCAGCGCATCAACGCCCGCGTCCACGCCAGCCATCACGTGCGATATGAAGATCTCCTCGAGTTCATCGCTCAGAAACGGGGTGTTTACGGCGTAATCCACTATAACACCACGCTCATGCGCGAACTCGATGATTTCAACGAGTTCCTGGTGCGTGTTCACATTGCAGCCACGCCCGCGTCCCGAGAGGTTCAGATTCACGAAATTTTTGTTCTCAAGCCCGAGATATATCTCGTCCGCTCCGGAATCGATTACGCCGCGAGCCGTCTCAAAAGAGTCCGCCGGCGCCATGAGGGTCATCTCCTCGCCCATGCTTCATGGTCGGAGCGAGCACTCAAAAAGATGTTGATTGCGAGATGTTTGCGGACAGTCTTAATATGGTTAAAGCGAGATACCTCAACAGGACGGGTTTGATCAGAAATGAACATCCAAAACACCCCAAACGGAATCTTTTTAACAAATAAAACCCTCTCTGAGCTGGATGTATTCGTACGTGATTTTCTGAACGTACTGAAAGCATACGCGGACTATGTCATCGTGAGTGGCTACGTCACGATCCTGTTTGGCAGGGCAAGAGGCACTGAGGACATAGATATAATCATAGACAGGATAGACCGAAGAACATCCGAGAGATTTTTCAATGATCTGATCGAAAGAAATTACTGGTTTTTGAATTCGGATGACCACAACGATCTATTTGGCATGCTAAACGAAAATCTTGCGATAAGAATTGCGAAATCCGGAGAAATAATACCAAATATCGAGTTGAAGTTTGCAAAAGATTATTTTGACAATTTTTCACTTAGAAATTCATTGAAAGTGGAGATTGACGGCTATGGGCTGAACATTTCCCCAATAGAATTACAAATAGCGTATAAAGTATATCTAAGTGGAGACAAGGATATAGAAGATGCCATTTATCTCTATGAGATTTTTAAAGAGAGAATAAACAGAGAAACTCTGAAAAATTTCCTTGAAATGTTTGAGATGGATGCGGATAGTTATGGAATTGAGATTTAGCAGAGAACAGAACCGCAGGGATCGTCTGGCGTTCATAAAACGTTACAGCGAGTGGGTAAAATCGGTACCAAATGAAGTGTGGAGCCAGCAGCAGACCGCGCTCATCAACAGTTTTCTGAATAGTTCAAAGGACTTCCAACTGAGTCGGAGCGAGTATTTGCTGATGAAGGATCGCTCAAAAACGGCGTCTTTGCGGCACCGTGAGCACTATACCACCCGCTCTTCCGAAGCGCACGGTTAGAAACGCGCCCCCATAATTCGATCTTCCAGTCCTTTCATATATTCAGAATTTTCTGCTAATTCTCCCCGTATCCCGTCCAGTATGCGGAGGTTCGCAACAGCCGGGGGGTATTCCGGGTTTATCTCAAGTGCTTTGTTGAAAAACTTCTCTGCTTCATCAATTTCTCCCTTGAAAAGATGGACAAGCCCGATACACTCATAAGCTTCCTCTGATCGGCTGTCGACGCTCACGACGTACTCGAACTCCTGAATCGCCCTGCTCCAGTCCCGCTCCTTCATACACGCGACACCGGCGTAGAGCCGCTCTTCGAGCGCAAGGTATGTGTCGACGTCAAGATATGGTTTTCCATCCAGTATAAGCTCTATAATCTCTGTAATCTGCCATCTCAATTCATCCACCTGATCTTTTACCTCGGAAGGGTAACCAACCTCGTTCACCTTATCCATGCATTTCTTCGCGTTCAGTAAATCCACGCTCTCAAGATTCAAGCTTGCCAGGCTGATCCAGTGATGCCAGCCATCCGGTTCCGCCTCTGCAGCCATCTCAAAATATATCCGCGCATCATCTACACGATCCATCATCGCATAAGACACCCCCATGAGCGAGTGAACGTCAGCAATCTCGGGATACTCCTCCGGAATCTTCCGGAGAGCCATGATCGTCTTTTCGGGTTCACTGCGTCCGAAGAATTTCTCTGCGTTCTCACAAATGTGCTGACAGACGGCAACTTCCCTTTTTGTCAGAGTTTTGCGTGCTGTTTTTTCGTTATTGTCCATGAATACACCTCGTGTGCTTTGATGTTCAACGTCCGAGCATTCCGGTTCCAGTGCTTTGCACTCATAATGCAGCTTCCAGTCACATCCCTGTGCCAATGGCGTCAATGATGTCCATTGCAACCTCGGCAGCTCGCTCTCCTGATAGCATCATGCCGCCAAAGATCGGACCCATCCGGTGACCCCCTGAAACCGCGTTTGCTGCCATGCCTGATGCGATCAGTCCGGGATACACCTCTTTTGTGAAATCGCGAATCACACCTTCGCCGCGGTCCGCCCACATCGGCTGCTCGCCCTGAATTCGTAGGGCATCAGGAATTTTCTCTGCAACGATCTTGCATATCTCGGCATCATGTCCTGTGCCATCGATTACCACCTTTGACCGGATGGTCAGCGGATCGACGTGCAGATGTGCCGCCGCAACCGGTGCCCAGTTGAGAACAAGCCCGGAGACGCGATCATTCTCACGGATCACCACGTCCTCCACACTCACCAGATTGAAGAACCTTGCACCGGCATCGATCGCTGATGCCGCAATCCGGCAGACCGATTCGATCGAGTCCGCAACATAGAGACCATCTCCGAATTCGGTGTATCTAATTTTAAATTCATCGAGGAAACGGCATGCTTCCTCCTGCACAACGATTCTCGGAAACATCATGCCGCCACCCCACATGCCGCCGCCAACCGCAATCTTTCGCTCGAATACCACTACATCGGCGCCGGATTTTGCAAGGGTGTACGCAGCAACGAGATTTGCGGGTCCCGCGCCAACGAGCGCGCAATCGACATCGGTGCATTCGAGAAACGATTTTGTGAATTCGGTGACGATTGCTCTGGTGATGCTGACTTCATCGAGTGCCATGCCCATCACTTGGCGAGCATGATATTTTAACCCGACTTCGTTTCAACACAATCGAGCAGATTCAAGAATTCCAGATACTTTTCATGACCAAGCCTGAACCCTCTATTGATCATCAAATCCATTTTAGCCTTTGCTTCGATCTTTCCTAATTTCCCCATCCGCACCATCAAGAATATCGAAAATATCGTGCCATGGACTTCTATTTTAAAAATACGCCCCACTTCTCTGGCTATGCTTTCGTCCAGAACCGCCACGCCCCCTTCATCCTTTGCCATGGCAAGCACCCCCAGTTCACCTTCATGTAGTTCATCATTCAGGCTTTTCAAGAGTTCCTTGAAATCACTCTCAACCGCTGCGACCTTGATAACCCCTTTCTTTACCAACTCCTCGGAAAGTATTGCATCGGCGTCTCCTCTGACCTTTCCTTCTGTTACAACTTCCTTATACACCTCGCTGGGAATTAATTTTTCTCCCTCCAGCTGCTCAAAAATCCAGTCCAACCCCACCATATTCAGGTATATCAGAGGGGACGCGTCAAAGACCCATATCATCTCGCAATCGCCGCCTCGAAGTCCTCTCGTATCTCTTCGATTCCGATGTGCAGGGAGATATCCTTCTCCTTCACAAGATCCATCATCTCCCTCACCGATATGTCCGCTATCTCTGCTGCCTTTGCCAGAGATACTTTATTATCCCTGTACAACCCCAGTGCACGATTTTTCAGTTCTTCATTTATCCCGGTCTCAAGAATTTTCCGTATCACCGCGGATTTGCCGATGTTTTCGATACTGACCAACCAATCAAGCTTTCTTTCTATCCGTTCTGTGGGTCTGATAGAGATTGTTTTTTGCATGTTTACCTATTTGATTTTTGTATACTTGAATGTCCCCATCACGAGTACCGTCAAACAAGATCCATCAGACAACTTCCAGGGGGAAACCAGGGTTGCAAAACTACCGAAATTGACCTCACCTATCAGTCTCCAGCTTCCCGATCATCTCAGCCAGCCGCTGCAGAACCTCTGTTCTCATCCCCTCCACGAACTTGATGCTGCCGACGACGAGATGCCCGCCGCTGACTCCTGATACGAGAGTGGGTGGAATCGAAAGGGGATTAAGATTAGAATGGAATACACCATACCACCGTGACACCTTTCGGGAAAATGCCTACGCATCACCGAAAGTCGGGTTACTGTATGCTGGAAAGAATAAAAAAAGAAGAAAGAACTCAGGTCAAACCTGAGTTCATCTTTCGTTGTTCCTTAACGGCTAACCCTATGGGTGCAGAGTTCGCCGTTATTGTACTGGTCCAGTGGTTGTCCGCTGAACGGGCCGTCAATGGTCACGGTGAAGTTCTTTGTCTCTTCCACCGCCAGGGTGAAGGTGCCGATACTATTTCGAACCCCACCTTGAAATTCGCGGGTCCTGCCTGTGGCACAGGCTCTATGGAGTCGTACATCTTCGTCACGGTGAACTCGGCACCCGATAGCGATAGTTGGCATCATCCGTGTCAGAGTACGTTTGCCCGCCAAAGTCCACTGTCGCGCTCGCCTTGTCGGTATGTTGAACTTCCTCCCACGGATCGGTCACGAAGCACTCAAACGATGCACCCACAGCCAGCGGGGGTACCGTGCAACCTGACAGATCAAAGTCAGAGTCAGTCAGGGTGATGCCCGTCAAATCGACGTTTCCGGTGTTGGTCACCACGAACTTGAACTGTGGATCATACGTATAACAGATCATGTACGGACCGGTCGGATCATCAGCATCCTCCCAGGTCGTGCCATTGTCTACTGAAACGTACTTCTCCACATCTATTGACGGATTCTGAGGTAGTGTTACTGTTGGGGTAGCTTCGTCTTGTACCGTACTACCGTCAGGGGCAGTTCCAGTGGCCGTTGCGATATTGTCCACCTTACCTGCATTGATATCT
>DAWR01000168.1:0-539 GCA_002506015.1 Candidatus Methanogasteraceae archaeon UBA261
ATGATTCTTCTTAAAATTCTGTTTTTGACGTTTATCTGCATAGTTCTCCTTGTTCGAGGCACTAAATCCCGTGCCATCGAACGAGCAAGTCTCCTCTTTGCCCCCTATACTTTCATTGGTTATCACTACGATTTCATCCAGAATCTCGTTCATTCGCTCTCGATCATATCCGCGTTCTATTGTTTTGTAAGAAAAACTGCTGTTTATGCCCAATTTCTCCTGGAATAGAAGCAAGAACCCTTCAGCCAACCTATTTGACGATTCCAGATATGTTTGCAACAGTAGAGTTTTTGCAATGTCGGCAGGATCAGTTGGCGGTCTACCAGGCCCCCGTTTTCTGGGCGGTGTTCGTTCTTTTATTCGTTTATCGGCAAGATTTACAAGATCCCGTATGTTATTTAGATAATTAATCATCTCATAGATCTGCGCTTGATCATATTGTGCCCAGTCAGTTTTAACCGGATCTTTGCTATCGTATTCGAATGTTCCATCCCGGACACTCTTGACGATTTTTTTGAGTTCTTCTCCACGCTGTTTAG
>DAWR01000168.1:583-3376 GCA_002506015.1 Candidatus Methanogasteraceae archaeon UBA261
ATATAATGTGTAGCTTATGCAAGGTTTCCACGACGATCGTATGTAGAAATACGATTGTATCAAGCGTGTTGGTCAGGGTATTCTATGGTGACGCGTGGTCGAATTTGCAGATGGGGGTTGTGGTGTGATGGGGCAGTTGGTTGAATAATAATGTCCCAAATCCGGTGCATAACGTAAGGGGCGCGGGTATATAGGAGTATCAATGCGGCAACCAACTTGCACAGGCAGGAGTTGTACGCCCGCATAAACGATACCAATATGTACGATAACAGTGAATGGCAACGCATGATCACCCCCGAGGAAGTTGAGCACATCGGATGGCTTGCGCGCATAAAATTGAGCGAAGAGGAAAAGAAGCAGTATGCGGGGCAGATGAGTGACATACTTGATTATTTTGGGAAAATCGATGAAATAGATACCAATGTCAAGCCGACATACCAGGTACTTGCATTACACAATATATTCAGAGACGATGTGGACGGCGAATCGATGAAACAGGAAGATGCACTTGCAAACGCCCCGAAAGAGAAGGATGGCTATTTCAAGACTCCTAGGATCGTGTGACCATGATAAGCATGATGAGCGTTACTGAGGTATCACGACGTATCAAGGAGTCATCTGCAGAGGCAGTCGTCGCTGAACATCTCGAACGCATCCGAAAGAACGAATTCAACACATTTATAACGGTGGCAGAGGACGAGTCGCTCAGGCGTGCTCGCATGCTTGATTCAATTGATTCCGGGGAACCGGGCTCAGGCGGCAGACTGCACGGTGTTCCGATCGCAATCAAGGACAACATGTCAACGAAAGGCATCCGGACGACCTGCGCATCACACATTCTGGATGGCTACATCCCCCCATACGATGCCACCGTGATCAAACGTCTGTACGCTGAAGGCGCAATCGTCATCGGGAAAGCGAATATGGATGAGTTCGCGATGGGAACATCCACAGAGTCCAGCTACTATGGACCAACAAGAAACCCGCACAACCCGAATTGCGTTCCAGGAGGCTCATCAGGCGGGAGCGCTGCCGCTGTTGCCGCAGGAGAGGTGGCGATCTCGCTCGGATCAGACACCGGCGGATCTGTTCGGTGTCCTGCGTCATTCTGCGGCGTTGTCGGGCTGAAGCCAACGTATGGTGCGGTATCCAGATACGGACTGATCTCTTATGCAAACTCGCTTGAGCAGATCGGACCGATCACATCGAACGTGCGGGATGTTGCGCTCCTGTATTCGATTATCGCGGGTCACGATCCAAAGGACTCAACATCTGTTGACTCGGATACAAACATAACAATCAACTGCGATCTGCGCGGGCTCAATATCGGCGTTCCAAAGGAGTATTTCGGTGAAGGAATCGATCCCGCGGTGGAGAAGGCGGTCTGGAACCGGATACATGATCTTGAGGCAGAAGGGGCGACATACACCGAGATTGAGATGCCGCACACGGATTACGCGCTTGCCGCATATTACATCATTGCGATGAGCGAGGCGTCATCAAATCTGGCGAGATTCGATGGCATGAGGTACGGTCTGCGCACCGAGGACAAGGACGTGACCACAACATACTCGGATGTGCGTGCACTCGGGTTCGGAGACGAGGTCAAGCGAAGGATCATTCTCGGCACATTCTCGCTATCAACAGGCTATCACGACAAATACTATCTGAAAGCCCTGAAGGTGCGAACACTTGTGAAACAGGACTTTGATTCGGCATTCGGGAGCGTTAATGTCCTGATCGCACCGACGATGCCGATGCCGGCATTCGGAATCGGGGAACTCGTGGATCCGCTCTCCCAGTATCTTGCTGACGTGAACACGGTTCCGATCAACCTCGCGGGCGTGCCCTCGGTATCAGTGCCATGCGGAAGCACGCAAGGTCTTCCGATCGGGCTTCAGATCATCGGGGGGTTCTTTGCGGAGTCTCGGATTCTCGATGTGGCCGCGTTTGTGGAGCAGATGAACGGGTAACGCATCCGCAACCAGCATTTCCTGCGCTGTTGAGCGATGTGCTCATCGATCTATCAATCGTTACAGGGTCGCAAGCCCGGTACGCAGCGCGACTCTGCTCTGATTGTGTCAGATCTCGTAATGTCCTGGTTCTAACGTTTTAGGTGGTTGATAGCAGTAGCCCCCCCCTCACGTTGTAGTAATCGTGGGCGCCACTCCTTCATCTCTCTCGTCTCTCTCGTCTTTGCGTTAAATCAGAGGAATGCAAAGACGCGAGGGCGCAACGGCTGGGAATCACAGAATCCCTCAGAATCAGAAAAATTATTATATGCGGTCAGCAGATTGTAACACACTGTCACCCCACAGATCAAGCAGATCGGGATATGACATAAAAGTACGACATGAGACAAAATCGAACGAAGGCGACATGGCATGAAACGAGCAGTGATCATTGCACAAGGCGAGGTTCAGAGAGTTGGTTACAGGGACACTGTGGAGCGGATCGCACGTAAATTGAAGTTGACAGGTTTTGTCGAAAATCTGAAACCTTATGATGTCAAAATTGTTGCAGAAGGAGAACAAGACATACTCGACAAGTTCATAACACAGATCAGGATGGAGAATCATCCTGGATCCCCCATATCTGTTGAAGACCTCGACGCCCGGTTCGAGACCGCGACCGGCGAGTTCGAGTACTTTGAGATAAAGCGAGGAGACTGGAGGGACGAACTTGGAGAGCGCCTCGATACAGCAGGTGCGCTTTTGCACCAGTCTGTGTCACTTGGAGTGGAGTCGGTGGCGATCGGTAGGGAGATGCTTGGTAAGCAAGATCAGATGCTGG
>DAWR01000168.1:3437-3968 GCA_002506015.1 Candidatus Methanogasteraceae archaeon UBA261
AGATCAGATGCTGGATAAACAGGACGAACATACCCACATTCTAACTGAGTTTCGTGATCAGACACAGCAGAACTCCGAGACCCAGACTCACATCATGACCGAACTCCGCGATCAGACACAGCAGAACTTTAAGGTTCTGGATGTGAAGTATGGGCGAATCTCTGATAATATGGATCGGCTCATCGAGGAGATGAGGACCGAACGTGAGGAATCGCATAAATCGATGGAACGACTGACAGATGTGCTCATCGAACTCGTGAGATCCCGGGAACGGAAGTGAAAGTGGCGATTCAGTCGTCGATTGTCTTCAGGATGTTTTTTTCAAGTTTCGGAGCCCCCTGCCGGAGTTCTTGTCTCGATTCTTTTCACAAACATCAGTGGATGGTTTGCATCTCTATCGCACCCACTACCCCTGCGTGCAACGACGCTGTCTGAAAATCAAGCGATTTGCCACCGCGGAGGAACGCAAGAGTTTTGAGACCGTCTTCAAGCATATACGTTCCTCCGCGCCAGCAATTCTCATTTTGAAAA
>DAWR01000049.1 GCA_002506015.1 Candidatus Methanogasteraceae archaeon UBA261
AAACCTCTACTGGTCATGGCTCTTTGCATTGAAGCCCCTGCTCACTGACCACGGCGCGGGTTATCCGACGTTTATGCAGACCAGCGCGTGGCAGGATAAGGAACTGACCACTGCTCTTGCGTCATGGACAGAACTCAGGCACGACACAATCCTCTACGCCAAGCAGAGCTACACCATGTTGACTGAGGGTGCCCCCCCGCCGATCAAAGAAAAACCCGTTGTCGGATACGTCGAACCGGTTCCCGAGTTCTACAACCGACTGCTTGCGTTAACACGGATGACAAACAGCGGTCTTGGCGAGATGGGTGTTCTGGACGGATCAGCAAAGCGCAGGCTGGAAAACCTAGAAGAGATACTCGAGAGGCTTGTTGAGATCTCGTCAAAGGAACTGGAGAACGAGGAGCTAACAGAGGACGACTACGACTTCATCAAGAACTTTGGCGATAATCTGGACGGTGTCATCGCCGATGTCGAAGATAAGGCAAAGAAGACGACGATTGTTGCCGATGTGCATACCGATGGCAATACCGGGCAGGTTCTCGAGGAGGGTGTCGGATACGTGGATCTGATCGTTGTCGCATACAAGCTCCCGGACGGGAGAATCCTCGTCGGAGCGGGTCCTGTTATGAGTTATTATGAGTTCAAGCATCCGATGCATGAGAGACTCACCGATGAGGCATGGAGGGACATGCTTGCTGCAAGTCCACCCGAGAAGCCGGAATGGGTCTCGAATTTCGCCGAATGATTATGAAACCATCCAGCGCAACGATCGTTGAGATCAGAGAAGAGACTCCATCGGTCAGATCGTTCGTTTTCGATCGTTCGTTTGATTTTACGCCGGGTCAGTACGTCATGGTCTGGATCAGGGGTGTTGATGAGGTTCCGATGTCGCTGTCGGACCGTAACACAATCACGGTGCAGCGGGTGGGGAATGCAACGAGAGCGCTCTTTGAACTCGCACCCGGAGACACCGTGGGCATCAGAGGACCTTATGGCAACGGTTTTGAGATCAGCAATCACGACATTGTAACGATCGTCTCCGGAGGCGTCGGCGCAGCACCGCTCGCACCGCTCGCAGAGTCGGCACACGACATGGGCTGCGATGTGATGACACTGCTTGGCGCACGCACCGCCACGGAACTCCTGTTTCAGCGCAGGTTTGAGAATTCCGGAGCGGTCAGGATCGCAACCGATGACGGATCGGCAGGACTTCACGGTCTTGTCACGGATCTGCTGGACGAGACTGCGGGTTGTAACATATACTCATGCGGTCCTGAGCCGATGATGTATGCGCTCCTCCGAAGACTGGATGAGGCAGGTTTTGATCTTGATCATTCTCAGTTCAGCCTGCATAGATACATCAAGTGCGGGCTCGGGGTCTGCGGAGCCTGCTGCATCGATCCATCCGGTGAACGGGCGTGTGTGGACGGACCTGTATTTCGTGGCAAGGGGCTCATTGACTCCGAGTTTGGCAGATACCGGCGCGGAGCTGACGGTTGCACCCTCTGACGTACCTGATTATTTACTGGGAAAGAATGAACTCCCCGCGGGCTCACAACTCCGGCATCAGCCCTACGCCGCTGCAACCACTTTCTCGAGGTCCAGCAGAATCAGCAGTTCTCCGCCATCCAGCTTGCCTGCGCCCTTGATATACTCGGAATCGATATCGGCGCCAGCAGCGGACTCAGCCAGAATCACGGGAATTGCCTCAATCTCCTTTGTTGGCATTCGCAGAACCTCGCTCACTGAATCCATAACCATACCAACGGGAACGCCATCTGGCTCGATGATGATGATGATGATGATCCGTGTGTTGTCATCCCGATCCCCATCAGTAAGTCCGAATCATCTCCTGAAAATCGGTTACCGTTGTGACCGTACCCCTGAGCTTGTAACCCCGTCCACAAAGTACGGTGCGTTTGGCACCGTGTGGTCTCACGCATACTCGGGATCTCACGCACTGGCTCATATTGACCCCGCACAGCCCATTCGCCAGACTTGGTTCTTTCATCTACAATTCAGTCCTCATGTGCCGCAGCCTAAAGCCTCCTTTCATCGTGGGCATACCCGGTTCGTTCATCAACCCATGCGCCGAAACGGAGCGAAATCTATAATACCCCAATAACACAAAATCTTTGTAACAACGGTCAGATAAGACCGATGGGGGTATTAATAAGTGGCATTCACATACTTTTTCAGGGATATGCAGACGCTCGATATGATTTGTGACCATGTGGTTCCGGCGTTGCGTACACGCAGGTACATCCATGTCTGGGACGCAGGGTGCGCGATGGGACCGGAGCCATACTCCATTGCCATCATCTTTCGGGAGAATATGGGGGGTATGATCTTCAGAAACGTCCGGATACATGCAACAGACATCGATGAGAGCAATCTATTCGGAAAGATAATCGATGAGGGTATATATCCGAAGGAACAGGTCGAGCGGATCTCAAAGGACATTTTCAACAGATACTTTGCGCCAGCCGAGACGCCCGACCATTTCAGAATTGCAGAGGAGATCAGAAGATGTGTCTCGTTCCAGAGACATGATTTACTCACTCTCGATCCTGTGCGTAATGGTTTTGGGCTGATCGTCTGTAAGAACGTGCTCCTACATTTCAATGATGCTGAAAGGATCGCTGTCATCAGGATGTTTCACGACACGCTCGCCGAAGGCGGATTTTTTGTGACCGAACAGACACAGAAGATGCCTGCGGAACTCGATAGCATCTTTGAACCCGTGGTATCGAATGTACAGTTGTTCCGGAAGGTGGAATAAAGGCTCATGCTCGCAAGATTGGAAGTGACATTCCCTGATGACTGGCAGTATATTCCAACTATTTACAAGAACTTCGTATACTCCACAGGAGCTCGAACCGTTAACGAAGACCTCGGGTCGGCGATCCCATCACCAACTCTTGCAAAACTTGGTCATGCCATGGGAAGGGCTGTTGACATAGACCCAGAGGTCATATCTTACGCCGAAGATGTGAGAGAGCGTCCGGGATTGGGATGCGCATTGGAGTTTCAGTGTCGTGATGTCTTTGAGGATAGACCCAAGTTGCAGAAAGGCGAACTCCTGATTGCAGAGAAACCTGCAAGCTACAAAAAGAGCATCCTGGAAGTGGAGTATAACATAAGGAATCGGTGCACAATCGAAGGTCATAATCTTGCAGTGATTCCCTCATTTATAATAGCGATGACCTGACCTCTTACTCCCTGAGATGCGAAAAACATGAAAAGAAACTCAGACAGGTGGAATTTATGGAAGAGAACAGACAGATATGTGCACAGTTACCATTCAGGTGGCTGATCGCAACCAAATAGGGGAAAATCGCCTCATGAAGATTCTGAACCTTACCCGTGAGAGCAAGATGTACACATCCAACGTCTATCTCATCACAGGAACGTGGAACGCTATTGACGATCTCAATACGCTGGTGGACGTTGGCAGAGACCCATCAGTGATCAAAAAGATAAATAATGCTTCGACCGGCGTTGGCAAGCATAGCGTGGAGCAGGTCGTCCTGACCCATAGCCATTATGATCACGCAAGCCTTCTGCCGCAGATCAAAAAAATGTTCAATCCGGAGGTGTATGCATATTCACACTCTCTAAAAGGCGTGGATCATCTGCTAAAGGACGGCGATACGTTGAAATTGGGTGATCGGATCTTTGAGGTCATCTACACGCCGGGTCACAGCAGCGATTCGATCTGTCTCTATTGTGAAGAGGATCGCGTGTTGTTTGCAGGTGACAGCGCAGTTATAATCCGGTCGGCTGGCGGCACTTACGAGGATGGCTTCGCCCACGCACTGGAAAAGATCTGCCGCAGAAGCATCCAGTCGATCTATTTCGGGCACGGAGACCCTTTACTCAACAACTGCAATGCACGGGTACACGACTCGCTGAAGATCGTCAGGGAGGCATGCAGATGAAGATAATCTTTCACGAAGATTTTAAGCGGACCGATTATGCAGCGGACGGTGCCGGTACCGGGCAGAATGAAGCGTAGCATTGAGGCGCTGGTCGGAGAGGGTCGGTATGATCTGGTTTCACCTGATCCCATATCGCCTGAAGACCTGTCGATGGCAGGGGGAGACAGATGCCGGAGAGACTGACTTTTAAGTTACTGCCCCGTGACCAGCGCTCTGACTACGACTGGCTAAATATCGATTGCGGTGCTACCAGGGTGGGCAAGGTCAGGGGTCTGATCGACGGCAGGACACTAACGATTCATTCGATCAATATATTCCCCGAGTTCGAAGGGCATGGCTATGGCAGAAAGACGATCGAGATGCTCAAGGAATCCTTTGATACGATCATCGCAGACAGGGTGCGATACACAGCCATCGGATTCTGGGTCAAGATGGGATTTACTGATGCGGGAGACGGGAGTTATGCGTATCCCGGGAAGAAGTCTATCTGACGATCGTGTAAGAGAGCAGACAGTCGCCTATAAGGATGATATGGCCCTCTGATATCTTGAGTGACAGTCCAGCCGAGCCATATCAGATTAGCCATATATTCAAGTACCCGGGTATCGGTTTTGTCCGCTGATGAAAAAGCCGTGATACACGGATATAGGTCAATGGATGATCAGATGTTCAATCGAGTGTATATGCTCGGACTTGACTTTTTCGATGCAGTGATCCTGACGCAATCGTGTACTGTTGGGAATCTGCTCACAGGGGATTCAAAACTGTTGTATCTCAACGATGTCGGTGTTGAAATAATCAACTGGGCAGCTCTTATCAGAGAGATTGGAGTGTGAGATCAGGTTATGGCAAAAAAACTTCCCGTGGACCCAGCCCC
>DAWR01000170.1:0-1840 GCA_002506015.1 Candidatus Methanogasteraceae archaeon UBA261
CTGAATCGCGTTGATTCGCTCTTCCTCTTCTGCTGTGAACTCCATGACACATACTCCACCGAAAACATATCATGAGCACAACCAGATCATTCAGGGTAACCTATGGTGTAAGCCTTTTCAGATAAAGACATCCCCGCCTCAACCAACTTCACGCCAATATCACACTTCAGAGTGCGCATTACATCCATGACTAAACGTTCCCAGAAATTCCCGCATTCGAACCACCAACTGTGGGAATCATTGAGACCAAAAAATATCAGAATGGTAGGTTATACGCCTACCATCACTGCTCCGCATTTCGGACATGCCTGATTGACGCACGGCACACCCGGCTGGTGTGGCTGTGTGTATCCGCAGTTCGGGCATCTGCACGACTGAGCAGGGCCAAGATGCTGTCGCCCTCCGCCTCTGCCCATGCCGCCTCCTCTTCCTGAACCTATCTGCATTATTTCTTCACCTCCTCAAGTCTTTTCTTGATCTGTTCCAGTTGCTGCTCCAGAATCGCTGCCTGAGACTCGAGCATTGCGAGTTCCTGCTCTTCAGTCCCTGCGGGTGGTGCATAGACCGGCGGTGCATAACCTGGCACCGATGCAGGTGCCGGCGGTGCATACGGCGTAGCCGGCATAGCCCACCACCATCTTGGCAGCCACGGGAACCTTCTACATCTGCCCCAATAGTATGGGCCGATACCTTCTCCGTATAATCCGTTCATCGTTATCACCTGTAATAACCCGTGTATCCACCTCGTGGGAACCATGGATATGCCCATGGATACGCTATTCCCGCAGGTATCGATCCAGTCGGAAGCAATGGGTACTGTCTGCAGAATCCAGAGCCCCTTCTTCCAAAACCTCTTCCTCTTGGCATTGTTACCGCCTCCTTTTGTTCTGTTTATTCTGTTTATTCATGCCGCGACCGCCGCCGCCACGTCCACCACCGCTACCACTGCCACGACCGCCTCCGCGACCCATACCACCGCCCTGACGGGAGCCGGTAGAGGTGCTGCTACTTGCGTATCGCTTGATCGCGTTTCCGACAGCGCCGATGGCAGTCGCAACTCCGGACGCAATTGCGGTGGGAACAGACGCAGTCTCCTGCGCCGGTTCATCCGCAACCTCGATGATCGCTCCCAGCTTGCACACGTTAGCACAGGCTCCACAGCCAGTGCAGCGGTCGATGTCGATCGTTGCCTTATCTGACAATGTTATTGCTCGCACCGGGCATACATTGACGCACAATCCACACCCTACGCAGAGCGATTCATCGATTTTGTACTTCATTTACTCAGCTCTTCGATCCTCTTTTTGATCTGTTCCAGTTGCCCTTCAAGCATCGCTGCCTGAGACTCAAGCATTGCGGCCTCCTGCTGTTCCTGCTGCCCGGGCATGCCAGCCGGAATTCCCGCCACTGTAGCCTGCGGCTGTGGCGTCTGCCACATCCCAGTCTGCATATACTGAACAGTTGGTGGCAGTCCACCCGGACTCCGCCCAACCCAGCCCGGAGAGTATCCAAGCCGCATCCATCCGGGCATGCCTGTCGCATAGTACATATTCCTGTGTCCGCCTCTCATTTCGTTCGCCTCCTATTTCTTCAGTTCTTCCAGTTTTGCCTTAATCTCTTCCATCTGACTTTCCAGGGATTGTATCGCCTCATCCCTCGTCTGTGCAGGCGGGGATGCCGCTGATGGGGGCGTGGGTGTTGCCGGAACTCCGGCACCCATGCCACGCCCCATGCCTCCACCCATACCACGTCCGCCGCCACGTCCGCCTCCGCCGCCCATACCTCTGCCACCGCCCATTCCGGCACCTGCACCTGCACCTGCACCAGCGCCGCCGAGTCC
>DAWR01000170.1:1937-14871 GCA_002506015.1 Candidatus Methanogasteraceae archaeon UBA261
GAGTGTCTGGGTTGCATTCGGTCCCAGGTTTCCGGTGACAACGACGCTGACACCTTTGCCTGCGACGGTCTGTGCCGCCTGTATCCCAGCGCCACCCGACGCACCTACGCTCGGGTTTTGCATCGCCTCATACTCCAGCGTCTCCGAGTCCACGATAACGAAGTACTGGCATCTGCCGAATCTCGGGTCTACGGGCGCATCCAGGGATGGTCCCGTTGATGTTACGCATATCTTCATTTATATCACTCTCCTTTCACAACGTGTTCTATATTCTCAACAATCGCCTCAAAGGCGCTGGCAGCCTCTGACTCGTGCGCAAGCACGAATGGGATGCCGCTGTCGCCAGACTCAACGATTTTGACCTCGATTGGAATTCTACCAAGGAACGGTATGTCCATATCGGTTGCAGCGCGTTCGCCACCGCCGATCTTGAATAGATCGATTGTTTCACCGCATTTCGGGCATTTGAATCCGCTCATGTTCTCTATGATCCCGATTAGGGGCATACCAAGCTCCTTTGCGAAGGTCACCGACTTTCTCGAATCCAGCAGGGCAACGTCCTGTGGTGTGGTGACGACGATTGCGCCGTCAATCTCCGGGATCAACTGAGCGACACTGAGGGGTTCATCGCCGGTTCCGGGCGGGAGATCAATGATCAGGCAGTCCAGATCGCCCCAGAAGACGTCGGATAGGAACTGCTTGATCGCACCCATCTTGAGCGGTCCCCGCCATACCACTGGCGTGTCCTTGCTTGCAAGCAGAAATGCGAGGGACATGACCTTAACCCTCGGAGGCACGAAGACCGGGGCTATACCTTCTTCTGATACATCGGGACGCTCATCCTCGATTCCGAGCATCTTCGGGACATTCGGACCGTGGATGTCGGCATCCATGATCCCGACCTCGTACCCTTTTGCCGCGAGTGTGAGTGCGAGGTTGACTGCTACGGTGGTCTTCCCAACGCCGCCCTTTCCACTCATAACCATTATCTTGTGCTTCACTCTACCCATACGCTCTTGTAAGCGTTTTTCCTGAGCCATACTCTCTTCGTCTTTATTCATGATTTCACCGTTTTTACTGTTTGTTACTGTTACTGCATGCCATGCATACCCTGCCTGCCATGCGCGCCACTTCCGGATCTGTCATACCCGCGATCATCCTCTGCCCGGCGTATCTTCACGCTTCCACAATTCGGGCAGTTCAGGGGTCTTCCTGTGCCATGCGCAACTTCCCATACGTGCTGACAGTCGTAGCACCGAAACTTGCGCCCCGGCGGAACCGCCATCTCGTACGTCCCGCCGTGGATTCGTATCGCTTTGCCACAAACGAGGGCGCATCCAATCTTTTTTCTTGCTTCAGCCAGGATCCGGTGAAATGTCGGCTGCGAGATGTTCATAAGCTCTGCCGCCTCACGCTGGTCCATTCCGAGATGATCCTTCAGCCGTATGCTCTCCATCTCTTCCATCTTCAGGACCACTTCGCCGCGGTCCTCCAGACAGGTTGCACACGGTCTCCAGTAATCATAATCGAATGATGACCATATCTGCCGGTGGCGTCTCGGTCTTGGCATCAATGAATACATATTCATAATGAACTTAAACCTTTCGGTGGTGGGTGATTGTGGGATGAGACAATACTGCGAGCAATGCGCATCGCAACGAGGTGTTCTGGATGCCTGCCGGTTCCTCGGACACGTATCTGCCGAGACGCTCTCCGACTGCATGAACGCGTGCGACATCGCCTGTGTTCCGAGCCGCAACGAACCGTTCGGAATCGTGGTTCTGGAAGCATGGGACGCGGCAAAACCGGTCATCGCAACCGATGCCGTGCATCTGATCGATGACTCCTCAAATGGGATAGTCGGATACCAGAATCCGGAATCCATCGCATGGTGCGTCAACTACTCGATGGGCGATCTTGAAGCAACAAAGAAGATGGGGCGAAATGGCAAGAAGCTGGTTGAGACTATGTATAATTGGGATCGAATAGCGGATGATACTGTGGGGGTGTACCGGAGGTTGGATGAATAGTCTCTAATATCATTAATCATTGGACGATGAGCGATATCTGTCTCTTAAAATTAACATAATGCTTAAATAATAAAAAGTCATAGAGGAAAAAACGATAGGTTTATGGTTAGAAGAACTGAGATACGCGCAATCGAATATAGAGGTGGTAAAAGTGTACAGAAGATGGTTAGACCCAATTGAAGAGATGCGAAGGATGCAAGAATGGATGGGCAGAGTCGTCGGCGATATTGAACCGATCACAGCCGGTAGATTACTGCCAGCGAGGGCTGGTGAGGTGACCGCGGAGACGGTAGCCCCATCCCTGGACATACAGGACACAGAAGACAAGATTCTGGTAACTGCTGATATCCCGGGCGTTGAGAAGGGGGACATCACCATCAATGTCCATGGGGACATGCTCGAGATCACGGCTGAAAAGAAGAAGGAGACGGAAGAGAAAGGTGAAGGATATATCCGAAGAGAGCGCGGCTACACCAAATTCTACCGGAGAATTCCCCTGCCAACCGAGGTTGACCCGAACAATGTTGACGCCACATTGAAGGATGGGGTGCTGCGAATCGAGATGGTGAAGACCGCACTTCCGGAAGCAACAAAGATCGAGGTGAAGTGATTCTTCACCATCTCTTTATTTTTGCGTGACTCTTTTTTATTTTTTTGTGATGGTGGTTTTCTCGGTCGAACGGTCTGTCTTTGAATGCGATATCCAGGGCGAAGGTGCCGATAAGGCGACAGTGTCGAACCGATGACACCGATCAATAGAAACATATTTAGTGGTTGTAATCCGTTGATGTAAGCAATCGAAGTTGAGGGTAGTGCGTGCAAACAAAATCACCCTGTCCGGATGTAAAAAAAAATAAGTGATCGATATGACCATATACGAAGAGAATAGGCAGATGCTCCTTGCAAAGACTGCGACCTGCGCAGAACAAGGCACGTTCAGTGATATCCACCGGCCTAATGCCGCGTCTTACAGGAGATTCGCAGAATTCAGGAATGGTGGAACCGGTGTGGATAACCTGATGCCACCTGATATGCTTGATATATGGGGGCAGGTGCATGTCGGTCAGTGATCTGCGGATTGGCATCTTTGCCTGGGAGAGTCTGCATTCGGTCAGGGTTGGCGGCATTGCGCCGCATGTGACCGATCTATCAGAGATCCTTGCCGAAGAAAACGAGGTTCACATCTTCACACGAATCGGCGATGAAAGCGAGTACGCAGAGATCGATGGCGTGCATTACGAGCGATGTGCGCATGACCAATCCGGCGGGATCGTTGACCAGATGAATGCGATGTGTGAGGCGATGGTTGAGAGGTTCTATGCGGTAGAGGAGGTCTTTGGGAAATTTGATATCATACACGGGCATGATTGGCATCCGGTTACTGCCCTCACCGAGATTAAAAGACGAAGCAATACTCCGTTCATTATCACATATCACAGTACGGAATGGGGACGAAATGGGAATTGCCACTCTAATTCAGGGGAGTCAAAAGAGATTGCGCATCGAGAATGGCTTGCAGGCTACGAGTCATCAGCAGTGATCACAACATCCGGGCAGATGCATAGCGAGATTGTGGATTTATACCGGATTCCGGATGGTAAGATCGAAATCATTGGAAACGGCGTCATCTCATGCTCAAAGCTGGGTATTGATCCGGGACACGCCAAGGAGCGCTATGGAATCCATCCGCTTGCACCGGTTGTCCTCTTTGTCGGGAGGATGGTTCACCAGAAGGGTGTGGATCTCTTAATCGAAGCGATACCGCACATACTTGCGCATAGGTGGGACGTCAAATTCATATTCGCTGGCGAGGGCGGGTTCAGGCAGAAGTACGAGGAACTTGCAAGAGAACTCGGTGTATATCAGTCGTGCAGATTTCCAGGGTATGTCTCGGATAAGGAACTGAATGAACTGATGAACCTCTGCGACCTGCTCTGTGTGCCAAGCCGCAATGAGCCGTTCGGAATCGTGGTTCTGGAGGGCTGGAGCGTCGGAAAGCCGGTTGTCGGTACAGAGGCGGTGGATGTCATCGATAACTTCAAGGACGGAATCAAAGCATACATGCAGCCAGAGTCGATCGCGTGGTGCACCAACTATATGCTTGATAATCCGGATCTGATGAAAAAGATGGGGAAAACCGGGAAAAAGCGGGTGGAACAGTTCTATACGTGGGATCATATCGCCAAAAAGACATTGGAAGTGTATGAGAAGGTTCTGCGGCGTGAATATGCGTTAGATCTATAGTATATAGGGACATGATTGCCAGGGGTCTTGGAACGTATGCACAGAATGTGGCGCCGATGCTTGTTGCGAAAGGGCATGATGTCACGCTATTCGCGATCAACCCGGGCGATATGTTGACGAGTTAGGTTCATCATGGGGTTGAAATACTCTTGAGCGCGACCAAGTTTGTGAACGACGCATGCGACATTGCATGGGGCGTGGGCAGCCGTCTCGACGACATGGATGAGACTGTTCTGATGGGTAAAAAGGAGAGAAAGCTTGTGGAGCGGCACCTTACGTGGGATAAGGTTGCGGACTCGGCTGTTGAGGTGTATGGGATGTTGTGGCGAACGGCAGAAAGTATTAAAGTCATTGAGACATGATTTTTTATCATGATGAACGAAGAAAAAACCAGATACTATCTCGATACTAAAAATCGTTTTGTTATCGAAAACTATAACTGGGCTGAACCATTTTCCAGTTTTTTCCCGGGCATAGGAGGGAAATGGGGGGTTCCATTATGGATTTATTATGTCAATAGAGTGCAGGCTATATCCAGCATGGGGGTGAGAGATAAGGATAACGCAATAATGGAATTCTTCCCCTTTAATAAAGCCTGCCAGCTGGTCGGCAATCAGGGATTCAGGACCTTTTTAAAGACCGCTGATGGTTGCTTATATGAACCTTTCAGACCGTCTGAAGATGAGAAAATATCTCAGAGAATGATAATTTCTGCAGAAGAATTAGAGTTAAGTGAAATTAATAGCGATTTAGGCATACAAATAACTGTAGATTATTTTCCACTCGTGAATCTGCCGGTTGCAGGACTTGTACGAAGAGTGAGCATCAGGAATCAGAGGAAGAAACGGTTGAAGATAGAGCTGATCGACGGTCTTCCACTCATATTACCGTTTGGCATGAATCAACACTGCATAAAGTTTATCGCGAGACATATTGAAGCGATGATGCAGGTGGACACCGTCGATGGGGCACCGCTTTTCAGATTGAAACAGGTCCCGCTCGATACCCCACAGGTACAGAAGGTTGCGGGCTGCAATTTCTATTTTACGTTCTTATCCGACCAACGTAACATTCTCAAGGATAGCTATGCAGTAGATCCCGAATCAATCTTCGGTGTATCCGGAGGGTTTGAGTATCCATGGATATTTGAGAAGAAGGATATAGAAAAAATATTAGACTCTGACCAGATGTATGAGAATAAGACTCCATGTGCCTTCACGTTACTCTCTTTAGACATACCCGGAGATGATGAGATCGTATTCTATTCTATTATGGGCAATACATCCTCTGAAGAGAGACTGAAGAATTTTAAAGGTCATATTGTGAAGAAGGGCGTTATAGAGGAGAAAAGGGAAGAGAACAGGAGAATTATTAGAGAGATCGAGGACAACATAGCAACAGTCAGCAGTAATAAGAATTTTGACAGTTACTGTGCTCAGACATTTCTGGACAATGTTCTGAGGGGCGGGCTGCCTGTTGTATTTAAAACCCAGGGGAGTAAAAGCATATTCTACCTATATTCAAGAAAGCATGGCGATCTTGAGCGGGATTATAACTATTTTGTACTGGAACAGACGTATCTATCGCAGGGCAACTCACATTTCAGAGATGTCAATCAGAACCGCAGGAATGATGTCTGGTTCAACCCGCTGATAGAGGACAGTAATATCATCACGTTCTTCAACCTGATTCAGACCGACGGGTTCAACCCTCTGGTTGTCAACGGACTTACCTACACGGCTGAGGATGTACCTGCATTAAAAGAATGGCTCGGCAAGATTGTAAAAGACCCGGAATCATTCAGAGATCTGTTAGAGATGGTTAAGAAGCCTTTTACGCCAGGCGAGTTCATAATGAAGATCGAAGAGACCGGATCCGGAACATCAAACTATGATGAGATAGTTGCTGCAATGCTCTCGTTCTGTAAGGAGAATGATGTGGGAGAACCGCACGAGGGTTACTGGATAGATCACTGGACATACAACATGGATTTGATCGATAATTTTCTGATGATCTTCCCGGACAGGCTGAGAGAGATTCTGGTGGATAAATATGTCTACACCTTCTACGACAACCCGGATATTGTTATGCCAAGGAGCAAGAAATACGTGCTGGTGGATGGGACGGCAAGGCAGCATGGTGCTGTGATACGTGACAGGGACAAAATAAATCTCATAAAATCGAGGAAAGAATACCCTTACAGGGTGAGGACAGAGTACGGCAAGGGTAAAATATATTCAACAAATTTATTAGTTAAGATATTATCTATTATCGCAAATAAGATATCGTCACTGGATCCGGAGGGAATTGGTGTGGAGATGGAGGCTGATAAACCGGGCTGGTACGACCCACTGAATGGTATGCCCGGACTCATGGCTTCATCTATATGCGAGACCCTGGAACTTATAAGAACCTGTTCATTTCTCTCTGATACCATCTCAACGATCAAAATGAACGATGATGAGTCTGTATCTCTCTTTGAGGATTTGTATATCTTTATCATTGATCTAATGGAAGCAATCGAAGAACGATTGAGATCATTGGATGAACACAGGGCGTTTGTATTCTGGGATAAAAGTCACAGGATAAAGGAAGATTATAGAGAGAAAACCAGACTTGGCGTAAGTAGAAAAGATGTGAAGGTGAAGATATCCACGGTAAAAGACTTTTTAAATAAATCCATTAAATTACTGGATAGTATTTTTAGCGAGATACCTCGAGACAAATTATTTCACAAAAATGGGGTATGCTATACCTATTTTTTAAACGAAGTAAAAAGAAAAGAGATATCGTCAACTGGTTCGGGTTCTCCGATTGTTACCCCATTAGAGTTCAAACAAAAACCTGTCTCGTTATTTCTGGAAGGTCCTGTCCACCTGTTAAAGGTGAAAAAGGAATCAGCCAGTGAGATATACAGAAGCGTTAAAAATAGCGAAATATATGACAGAGAATTGAGGATGTACAAGACGAGCGAATCCATAGAGAGAGAACCTTTCGAGATCGGACGGGCAAGGGCGTATCCCCCCGGATGGATAGAGAATGAATCCATCTACCTGCACATGGAATATAAGTTTTTGCTTGAGTTATTGAAAGCCGGGCTTTACGAGGAGTATTATGAGGAGATCAAGAATACGATGATGCCTTTCTTGAACCCTGAAACGTATGGGCGGAGTATACTTGAGAATAGCTCATTTATAGTGAGCAGTGCTTTTCCAGACAGTACGCTTCACGGCAGGGGTTTTCAGCCAAGGCTGACAGGGGCATCAGCAGAACTTCTCAATATGTGGCTAATCATGGCTGCAGGAGAGCGCCCATTCTCTGTCGATAGGGAGGACAGATTGAAATTGAGACTCGAACCAGTACTTCCGAGCTGGTTTTTCACAGAGAGAGAAGAGGTATACAGGACTTATGATGGCGAGGGCAGGGCAGTTGAGGCAACAGTGCCTGCGAATTGTTTTGCATTCAAGTTCCTCGGCAAAACGGTTGTTGTTTATCACAACGACGAGAGGAAAGATACCTTTGGAAAAGACAGGGCAGGGATTGCTTCCTATATTCTGAAATATGCCGATGGAACGACCGGTGAATCGCAAGGCGAGGTGCTCGATACTCCGCTTGCGAATGATGTGAGAGATGGTCGCGTGGAACGAATAGATGCATTCTTGCATTGACATCCGGTCGCTTAATGAACTACCAAAAATAAAGGCTATTTCAGGACTGCAGAAAGTGATACAGTGGTCACACAAGAACAAATAGAAAAAATCTCGAGAATATGAGTGCATGCCCGGATAAGTTATGGGTTTTGGATTTTAACCACACGATTACACAGTCTGCGAAGCCATCTTCACGAGATTTCTGGGTTAATCTTGTGTAATCTCGTGGTTCCTGCTATATGGTATTGAACTGTTCGAGCCGCGTTTAGAAGAGGTAGAAAAAGACTTTAAAATCGAGAATAAAGTAAAAGAATTCGTTTTAAACAAGATATGAAGGTACCACACCATGTCAGAGATAAGAAAACACTATTTCCTTGAGAAATGCGTAATCATCGCAGGGGGCAGGTCAAAGAGGGGGAACCAGAACCATGACCAAAAACAGGCTCGTTCTGGTGAGGTAATAAGGATCTGACGCCCACCGCAACGGCTGTGTACAGATACAAGGCAAAAAATAGTCATTCAAAAAGATGAAGACAACAAACCGTGAGATCATATCGCCAAAAAGACATTGGAAGTGTACTAGAAGGTTCTACGGTGTGAACATGCGTTAGATTTATAGTATGTAGGAACATAATACTCTGCCATGAAGATAGGTTTTTTGTTTGGGAGTATCCACCGCGAATTGTCGGGGGTCTCGGAACGTACGCACAGAATATGGCGCCGATGCTTGTTGCGAAAGGACAAGATGTCGCGCTATTCACAGTCAATCCAGGAGACTTGATGACAAGTGAGGTTCATCAGGGGGTTGAGATACACCGACCGCTGGTAATCGACATGTCGGACGCATTCCCGCTCCTCGTTGCAAATGATCTCAGAAGCTGGGGCACAGGTCTCAAATTCTTTGCAGATGTCTTCGCATACAACCTCCTGAGCGCGACCAAGTTTGTGAACGAACTCGTAAAAAAGCAGGGCTGCAAGTTCGATATGATCTGCTGCCACGACTGGTTAAGTGCGGTATCAGGATGCTCGATAAAAAGAGAACTCGGTATGCCTTTCGTCGCCCACATACATTCAACCGAATGGGGTAGGACGATGAACACGGGATCAACAGTGGTCCGGGACATTGAGTACTGCGGCTATGAGCACGCGGACCGGGTGATAACAGTCAGCTATCCAATGGCAGAGGACCTTGCACGACATGGCTGGGATCCAAGGAAGATTGATGTCTGTTGGAATGGGATTGATCCGGAACAGTACAGTTTGGATAAGGTCTCACAAGAGAAGATCTCTGAGATACATGCCCGGCACGACATAAAAGATGGCGAGGTCATGATTCTCTTCGTTGGAAGACTAATAACGGTCAAAGGCATCGTGAACCTCGTAAAAGCGATGCAACCAATCTCAGAGATCCATCCCAAAGCGAAACTTGTCGTCCTCGGATCAGGCGACCTGGAAGGAACAGTCATGAACCTGATAAAAAGACTTGGAATCGGGAATAATGTGAGTGTGCGGTTTGAGTTCGTTCCGGAGTCGGAAAGGATCGCATATTATGCTGCATGCGACATCGCGGTACTACCTTCACTCTACGAGCCCTTCGGGATCGTCTCACGTGAGGCGATGGCGATGAAGAAGCCGATCGTTGTCGGCGCAAGCGGCGTGAGTGGATTCCGTGATCAGGTCATTCCATCAGGAAAAGACAAGACTGGCGTGCATGTTGATGGGAACGACGCATGTGACATCGCATGGGGCGTGGGCAGCCTTCTCGACGACATGGATGAGGCGGCTCTGATGGGCAAAAGAGCGAGAAAGCTTGTGGAGCGGCATTTCACGTGGGATAAGGTTGCGGACTCGACTATTGATGTGTATAATGATGTTGTGGCGAGTCGTGGGTGATAGTTTGGGTATGGTGGATTAGATGGATTCCGAAGAAGGAAAATCTGTATGGGTTAAGAAGGGAGCCACTCTTAGTGATAAATCCGCTCGAAAAGAATTCGGACTCACACAAGAGGAAATTATTGAAGCCGTCAGGGATGGTAAACTACAGTACCGCATCAATAATATGTTCGGAAACCCATATCTGAAGCTGGTCCGAAGTGAAGTGGAAGCGTATGTAGATGAAAAATACGGTAGCGACTATCTTGAGAAGAAAAAGATCAAGAAAGAGCTGGCGCAGACAAATAAAGAATTGAAGAGGTCGAAAGCTCAAGTGGCATCTCTGGAACAAAGAAAAGCTGAACTGCTATCTGTTCTTGATGAATGAATCCGCCAGACAGAAGCGTCAACAGAGACGGTTAAGGGTTTTGTTGTGCCATCGATGAACGATGACTTTGGAATCTCGAAAAATAAGAGAAATCGTTGCAAATAGGATATGAAGGTACCACACCATGCCAGAGCTAAGAAAACACTATTTCCATGAGAAATACGCAATCATCCCAGGAGAACGGACAAAGAGACTGACCGATTTCGTCAAAGATAGTGATTGTGCATTGATTGCACTTACCACCGCACACTCTTGCGAGCAATTTGTTACGGCTGACCAGCTCGAAGTCACAATCAAGAAGAATCCGGAGGCACCGGGACATGGCGGATGAGTGTTTCACATTCGAGATCCTGGTTAAGGCTATCCGGAATGTGCATGAGAACCTCTCTGTCCAGGCTGCCAAAGCAGTAAATATCAGCCTGACCTTGCGGAATTGGCTCATCGGGTGCTACATCCATACATACGAACAGGATGGTTCGGATCGGGCTACCTATGGCGAACAGTTGCTGGAAAATCTCTCTTCGCGGCTGAAAGAAACGGGTTTGCAGCGGATCGAGGCACGGGAACTCCGGCGTTATCGCAGGTTTTTCCTTGTTTACCCCCAGATACGGGAGTCACTGAATCCCGAATTAACGCCCATGTTGCCGCGGAAATCGGAAAGTCAAATCCGGGAGTCACCGACTCCAGAATTAAAAACCGCGGGTCTGAAACTGGTCGAAAGGTTTTCTTTCACGCATTTAGCGGAACCGATCAAGATAGAAGATCCGCTCAAACGCGTCTTTTGTGAGAGCGAATGCATACGCGGAAACTGGTCGGTGCGAGAACTTAAACGCCAGATCGCCAGTCTCTACTATGAACGCTCGGGCATGTCAACAAACAAAGAAAAACTCGCCGGGATAGCTCAGTCTGATGCGGAACAGGTGGAACCGGAACTGAATGTCCGGGATCCGTATATCTTTGAATTTCTTGGCTTGAAATCCAAAGAGGTGATGGAGTATGGCGGATGAACTGATCGGGTATGCGGATTTGCTGCAGGAGATAAAGAAACGTATCCGACAGGCACAGGTACGGGCGGTGCTTTCTGCCAACAAGGAAATGATTTTGCTTTATTGGGATATTGGACTGCTCATCGCAAAACGCCAGCTTGCGGAAGGTTGGGGCGCGGCTATCATCCCTCGTTTGGCAAAAGACGTGAAGAACGATATGCCGGAGATCAAAGGTTTTTCAGAGCGAAACCTGAAACGAATGGTCAGGTTTTATCGCGAATATCCTTTTCTTTCAGAGTTTGTGCCGCAGGCTGTGGCACAAGTGGAGCTGAACACTGCCAACACAAAAGTGCCACAGGCTGTGGCACTATTATCTCTTGAAGACCGGGAACAAATGCGGTATCTGGTTGTACGGTTGCCATGGGGGCACAACATTCTGCTCATTGAAAAAATTAAAAATCCGAAGATTCGCGTTTGGTACATGAGTATGACTATCAAACAGGGCTGGAGCCGCAATGTTCTGAACCTGATGATTAATTCCGATTCTTATGGGCGGGATGGCAATGCTGTTACGAACTTCGACCAGATGCTGCCATCACCACAATCGGATTTAGCCAGGCAGGCGTTGAAAGACCCCTATATCTTCGACTTCCTGACCCTTGATGAGCCGTTTCGTGAACGTGAGCTGGAAGTCGGTCTGATACAACATCTGGAGAGATTTCTACTTGAACTCGGTGTAGGATTTGCTTTCGTAGGTCGCCAGTTTCACATCGATATCAGCGGAGACGATTTTTACATCGATATGCTTTTCTATCATCTCGAACTACGCTGCTATGTGGTGATTGAACTCAAACGTGGTGCTTTTAAGCCCGAATATGCCGGCAAAATGAATTTTTACCTCAATGTGGTGGATGACAAACTAAAGCATGAAACCGATAGCCAGTCCATCGGCATGATCCTTTGCCAGGATAAAAAGAAGGTACTTGCGGAATACGCACTGCGCGGTCTTAACAAGCCCATCGGTATTTCAGAATATGAACTCACCCGGGCACTGCCTAAAGAACTTGAATCAGCGCTGCCGACAATCGATGAGATCGAAGCGGAATTGAGTGACGGCAATGAAATGGGGGCAGGGGGTGAAGTATGAAGTTAGTAAGAGAGAAGCGCGGAAGTTTTTCGTGTAAACAAGATATGAAGGTACCACACCATGTCAGAGATAAGAAAACATTATTTCCTTGAGAAATGTTGCATCATCGCAGGAGAGCGGTCAAAGAGACCGACCGATTTCGTCAAAGAGCGGAAACCGGAACCAAAACCTGAAACATGCTCGTTCTGTCCGGGCAATGAGGATCTGACTCCCGTCGCAACGGCTGTGTACAGATACGAGGGTAAAAAACCGGTCATCCAAAAAGATGAAGAGAACAATCGGGTGAAGGACTGGGAGGTCAGATGCTTCCCGAACCTGTATCCGGCACTTCCCGGACACGAGATCATCGCAGAGACCCCTGATCATGAAAAGCACCCGTCGGACTTCACAGATGACGAGATAACGCTTCTCATGCAGGTCTATTCTGACCGAACAACTCATCATCTGAAAAATAACGACACAGAGTACGTCTCCCTCTTCAGGAACCACGGCAGGGATGCTGGTGCGTCTCTATCGCATCCGCACACTCAGTTGATGCCGATTTCGTTTGTCCCACCTTTGATCATGCAGGAACTGGGTGCGATTGAAGAGGCGGACCGGTGTCCGTACTGCGATAT
>DAWR01000170.1:14963-20455 GCA_002506015.1 Candidatus Methanogasteraceae archaeon UBA261
AAGCAGCATAACAGCGCTTGAGGATCTGGCATCACTCGGTACGACGCTCCGGGATACGCTCTTGAAACTGAAGACCCTTCTTAACAACCCATCATACAACTACATGTTCTTCCAGATGGACAACAGCAGCTATCACCTGAACATCAGAATCGAGCCGAAGCTCTCGATTGCGGCAGGTTTCGAGAAGAATACTGATGTCTACATCAACACCATGCCGCCAGAGGCTGCGGCAAGATCACTGAGGGAGATCGATATTCCGCTCAAAATCTGAAAGAACAGAGTAGTATATCACAAAAGCATCGATTGGGCTGTTGTACGGGCTGAAGTAACTGTGAACCTCTCCCGGACCTCCTCCTGCTGTGAAGAGGTAGTACAGGTGATCACTGATCCCGAGACGTCGCCATGTCTCGATTAACTCCGGGTCCCCGGTCGCCTTAACCTTCTTTTCCATGCGCTTCAGCTTATCATAACATGCGATCTGCATCTCGTTTCCAAGCCAGCAACTGGTGTCGCGTTCAAGGTCCGCCCACGAGATCGTGTCAAAGACCCCAACATCGATCTCGCCAATAGGATCGCACGTCTCCACGATCTCAGATGGCGTCAGAAACGAGAGGTGGTCATACTTAATGATCTCGTCCGGAAGGTATCTCAGAAACTCAAATATCCCGGTGTCTGCCCAGTGATGCTCGCCGAGCGTCTCATAATCCATGAAAATATTAATGCAGTCGCCCTGGGTTTTAGAAAGCCACGCAGCATACTTATCAGCGGTCAGAGGATACTCCACCCATTCCCTCGATGAGAAGCGGAAACCGATGTCGTCGGTCAACTGGTAATTCCTGAGGAGAACCGGCATGTTGTTCTGCTCATAGACGTAGTTCGGCGATCTCCAGCCGAGTATCCTTGAGATGCCCTCGGTAAATATCCCTCTGAATCCAAGCGACTTAGCAAGTCCTGCGATCTCACTGTTGTACAGGAATTCGCTGTTTTCAAAGAATGTTGGCGTGTAGCCGATCAAATCCTTAATTGTCCTGAAGTGCATCTCTATCTGTGCTATAAACTCATCCTTAGCCTCGTAAAGCGATGATAGGGAGTGGTAGTAGGTCTGGCACAAAAATTCAACATTCTTCGTCTCTGCGAGATTTTTGAAGAGTTCCAGGAGGTCGGGATCATACATCTCGCACTGCTCGAGAAATACCCCGGATATGCTGAATGTGACCTTAAATTCATTTTTGTGTTCATCCAGCTTATCCAAGATGGTTTCGGTTGATGGGTGGTAACATTTCTCTGAAATTTTATTGAAAGTACTGCGATTCAAGTCATAATCAAAATATTCCCCTCCCTGGTATGGGAATTCCCGATTCAACCGGTGAGGCTGGTGGACTTCAAACGAAAGGGATATATAGGTCATCATTACATAGTCGTGTCATGGTGACATAAAGTTGACTATGAGGAAGTTCGGGGTTGGTCTGGAGCCAGTCGAAGACCCCAATCCCGCGAAGACATTGCACACCATACTGAAACGCCCGGCAGCATCATGGTCCCATTCGGTCTATTCCGTCCCGTTCGCAGGTAAGATCATTCCGAACCGGGATTATCCCTACGAGGGGTTGAGTTATGTGCTGGACGGAAAGAACCACCATATCCTTGACGGGATCGCAATCGGAATCGTCGGGCACGAACTGAAGCCATCGAGAGTGCTTGCATACCCGTGGAAGGTGATTTATTCATACAGTGGCGATGTGAAACTGGATGTGGACTATTATCTGCTGGGAATCAACGGAAACCCGGGCAGGATCGTTATTAGGGTGAATGAGCCGTGTACGCTTGAGATCGAGCCGCTCGTTGATATCAGATGGATGTATGACCATTCCGACCCATCAGCTCACAGGGTGGATGAACACGATAACGGGCTCTCGTTTGGGAAGGGCGAGATACATGCGGCGGTTGTAACATCTTCGCCATGCGAATGCCAGACCTGGCACCATCCGGTCGACTGGTTCTACAAGATGGGATCCGGATACCGTGAAGAGGTGGATGGGGGAATAGTATTCAGGGGCGAACAGAGAGAACCCGTATCGCTCGGGGCAATCCGGATCGCTGATCAGAAGACATCGGTCATTGCTGTTGGATGTGGCAGATCAGAGGCTGACGTGATGCAAATGTGCATGCGAGCTCTGCAAGAGTACAGAGCGGACGAACAGAGTGAAGTTGCGAATGCGAAGAGGATCGTGGAATCGCTTGATCTCAGCGGTGCTCCTGCGTTTCGGGCGCTCGGGATGGTGAAGTTTGGGATGCACCTCGGGGATGCGCTCTCTTTTGAGGCAGGGGATCTCTGGTTCAGGACGGTGTGGTTCAGGGACGCATTTGAAGGGATTCTCCAGAACATCGACACACTCTTCAAACTCGGAATGGAGAACCGGATCAGAGATACTCTTGTTTATGCATTCGATCACAGGGATGAACACGGGAGGATACCAAACTTCGGTGATAATTATAACAGCATCGATGCGACGCTGCTCGCATTAATCGTCGGTTCCGAGTATCTCAGACGAAAGAGAGACGACGATCTGGAAAGGATGGTTATCGGATGCGCAGACGATCTCTTAACCGCACTCAAAAGCGGAGATCCGGCAGTACCGAATGGTCCGCCTGTGTTGCACCGAAACAGACTAATATCGTCGGCGCCGCATCATTCATGGACGGACGGCATGCGAAGCATCACAGCAGGCGGACTATCACTAGCTCTTCCGATCAGGGTTCCTGAGAACTGGGGGTATGAGATGGTTGAGAGATTTGGGACGGACGCGGTTTCTGAACTGGCTAAGCCGAAATATTTCCTGCCGGAGGTTAATTCCCAATGGATTCTGGCGGTTAAACTCATCTCGGAATTATCCGGTGAAAAAAGATACTCTGATCTTTTAGATCTGGCACCATCCGGTTTCAATAGTCTGTTTGTGAACGAACACTTCTTAAACAACCTCGTTACAACCGATGGGCGTGTTGATGCAACCATCGGATCTCCTGCGATGGTTGCGATCTCGATTGCTGATTTTCTGTTTACGGACGAGGAGGTTCGCGTCTTCACAGAGACGATCAAGGAACACCTGCTGGTCAGAAGAGCGGGACTGGCGTTCGGGGTTGCTGTGCGGGAATCTGAGAAGAAGATATATTATGGCGATTCCGAGTATCATGAATGCGTGGTGTGGCCAAGGGATACGCCGTACCTGATACGTCTGTTGCGCAGGAATCGTGAGAAGAGGCTTGTTAAGGAGATTAGCAGGAGCAATCTCAACCATCAGATGAAAGAGGGTTTCTTATTCTATAACAGCGAGTTATTCAGCCAGGACGACGGTATCGTGCCTGTAAAGAACCCTGTTCAGTTCTGGTCGCAGTGGGTTGATGATCTGGTTGGATGAACAACCAATCCCTTTGATCCCAATATCCTAATGTCTTTACAGCGATTCAGAAAAGCTATTGCTAAAGGTGGCAGGATTAATGGTTTTATCCCCTGCCGACCACCTCACCGGCACTTTCATCGATGACCTCGATCTCTTTCTGAAATTTCCCGCTCTTTATCGAATATCCGCCTGAGACCGCAACGATAACACCTGCTATAGTATCCACGATAAGATCGGTCATCGTATCATACAGATCCCGCTGTTCATGCGTGCCAAAGAACTGATCGATCCCGAACTCTCCGATCTCCCATGCGACACCGACCGCCATTGTGAATACAATCGTGACAAAGATCATCCCGCGAAGATCCATATGAAGCCCTGCCCAGTACTCATCCAGCAGATAGACCGCTGTAAGCGCGATAAAGGCGATCAACGCAGATGCGAAGAAATGACCGATCTTATCATAAAAAGGAATCGTCCAGTACATCTTCAAGACTCCTCCGCCGACATGAAATAATATCACAAGCGTGATCGCCAGATCAAGTAACAGAGGGATTCTGATATCAAATCTTTTTTCGATGATATTCGGTGCCATCGAGAGGATAAATCCTGAAAACGAGGCAAACATCCATAACCAGTCATGAATCCGGATGCTGTAGACTCCCATGACAATCATGGCGCATTTCATCAGGTATGATGCGATAAGCGGTATCGGTATTTTCATTCTTGGAGAGTATGATCCATAAATGTAAATATGTTTGGTAAAACTGTTGCTCCTATCAAAAGAAGTGTGAGCAGTTCTGATAGCGTCAACTCGCCTTCCTTCCAATCATTTTGTTGCTCTATTTCATAGAAGATTTGATATTTATTGCTACGGCATAAATTACCATTTCTTCTTATGAGCTATATATGAAACAACCAGTCTTCCCATGTCTTCTGTCATCTCCTGTAGTTTACCTTCTTTTACCAGATTTATACCAACCATGGCCATAGCCGTTCCTCCTATAGTATCAACAAGTAAATCCATCATGGTGTCCTCCAGACCCAACTGAAAATTTATACCCAGGAGCGTGCCTGCCGCCCATTCCGCAAATTCCCATACAACACCTGAAGCCATCGTAATAGCCACAACAACAAATGCCATTGCATATACATCTATGGACAGTCCATCCCAGTGTGTATCCAATAGATAAATGGCGATTAATGCCAGAAAGGCGATAAGAACCGAAGACACAAAATGAGTAACTATGTCAAAATCGGGAATGGGGTAATACAGGTCAAATAGACCGCCCATGCCGACATGTAAAAACAATGCAAAGGCGATCATGAAGTCAATAATCCCGGGCAATCCGATCTTGAAAGAGCGTTTGAGTAAAATTGGTGCCGTGCTTATTAGAATGCCCGCGATGCATTCGAGCATCCATCGTAAATCGTCTTTCGATATTGCTACGAGTAACAATAATGCCATTCCAACTCTAAGAACATGAGCTACATAAGTCCATCGTATTTGACAGCCTTGTTTTTTAATCTCGGTCATGATCAATACCTTCGCCAAATTGTTCGTCGGTACAATCCGGCTTTTAGCGTTCAGGACCTTAACGCACACTTTATAGGTGGCAGATATGTTCGCGAAACATTAAAATTACTACCGCAAAAACCAGACCCAATTTTAATTCAAGAGAGGGGTTGCGGATAACGAAAATCGGCAGTATCGATGGTTGGTTGATGGCGAGGGTATTGCTGATAGAAAGTTATTTAATGACTGGATAAAACCGATTGAAGTTAAGTGAGAGTGATACCATGCAAACAAAATCGCTGTGTCCGGAATGCAAAAAAGTGATCGATACAATCGTATACGAAGAGGATGGCAAGGTACTGCTTGAGAAGGTATGTCCAGAACACGGCACATTTAAGGATGTGTACTGGTCTCCGTGACAAGAAGTTGCATCATAGATTGCCCATACAGGCCATTCCCTCCATTCGGAATGATCCTATTGCGGAACGCGCCGATGGTAACGTTTGCGCGGTATGCTCGCAAGACAACGTGGAGAATCAGAAAGTCCCGGTTCTGGATCAACCGCCAGGATAAAAACA
>DAWR01000075.1:0-7813 GCA_002506015.1 Candidatus Methanogasteraceae archaeon UBA261
TAATAAACGACCTGCTAAAGAGTGGGACGCCACCGGAAGCCATACTATTCGTCAATCTCGATGAACCCCTGTTTCAGAGCAGGTCAAAAGACCCGGCACACCTGACCGGGTTAATCGAGCATCATCTGGTGCAGCATAGCCGACAGTTGCACTTCTACATCTTCCTTGACGAAATACAGAGCCAGTATTACTGGGTGCAGGCAGTAAAGACCCTGCACGACGTCAGGAAAAATATAAAGATTGTGCTGACCGGTTCAACATCCACCCTTCTTCAGAGCGAAATAAGCACGAAGCTCTCGGGAAGGTACTTTCACATCACAGTCTATCCACTCTCATTTGCGGAATACTTAAACTTCAAACATGTCCAAAACCCCACAACCATCGAGATGATCCGGCATTTCGATGATTATCTCGGATATGGGGCGTTTCCACGGGTTGTACTGGAAGATGACCGCGATCTGAAACAGGAGATACTGAAAAACTACTTCCAGACCATCTACTTAAAGGACATAATCTATCCAAACAACATCAGGAACAATAAGGATGTGTTTGACCTGCTCTATTTCGCGATCTCAAATGTAGGAAAGTCATTCTCATACTCAAGCATTGGAAAAACCCTCGGCATTGCATCAGAAACTGTGAAAGAATACCTATGGTATGCGGAAAGTTCGTACCTGTTGTACACACTGACCAAATACGACGTATCTGTGAAAAAACAGCTTGCAAATCCCAAAAAACTGTACTGCCTGGATACCGGGCTTGTAAATTCAGTATCATTCAGGTTTTCAGAGAACCGGGGCAGGTTACTTGAGAATCTTGTGTGCACAGCATTGAGAAGGAAGAACAAAGAGATATATTATCACAAAGGGAATTATGAATGTGACTTCTTGATAAGAGACGGTCTCAAGGTAACCTGCGCACTTCAGGTAACTCTTTCCTTGCAGGATGATGCTACACGGAAAAGAGAGATAAGGGGGTTGTTAGAAGCAATGAAAGTACATAACCTTGACGAAGGTGTCATAATATCTGAGAAAGAATCTGATGTGCTCGTTATGGGTGATAAAACTATCAGAATCACACCCATTTACAAATGGCTCATGCCCGATACGGAAAGAATGCAGAATTAAATGGATGTGGCTCCGTTTGACCCCCAAGCACCTGCCCGATTGTCTTAAGACCGCCCGTATAACCGGTGCGCCGCAGCGGAACGTTGGCTGGTGCAATAATTAAGCGATAGCAAACCATCTTCGTTTCGGAATGACTATAATCTCTGGCGCAGAGAACCCATCGATCCATGATGCAGCACCTATCCGAACTTGCGCGATGTAACCTCTGCGAATGGAGGTGCGGGGTAAATCGGCTCGAAGGTGAGCGCGGCGTGTGCAGGGCAGAGATGCCGCAGGTCGCATACACGATGCTATCAGAGACGCTTGCCAGCTACTTGGTTACCATGCTCGGCTGCAATTTTAGATGTATACACTGCAACGCATACCGGATATCGCAGTATCCTGATGCACAATGGTTCTACCGGGATTATGTGGGGCCAGCTGTGCTTGCGGATGAAGTGATATCCAGAATGACGCCAGACACGGATAAGATCAATTTCACGGGGGGAGAGCTAACGATTCATCTTCCATATATCGAGGAGGTGGTGCAGGCGATATGAGAGAAGTATGCAGCGATCGGCGTCGGGATTGCGACCAATGGTTTCAGTACGCAAAAGACGCTCTGGCGGGTGATCGACATATCCACATCGATCTCCTTTGAGATCAAGGCTTATGATGATGGTTTGCACCGGATGCTGACAGGCGCACCATCCGCACCGGTGCTCAGGAATGCAAAGGTACTTGCAACGAGAGCCAGAGAGAGCATCCGTGTATTCAGAACAGTGGTGATACCGGGCATAACCGAGCGTTAGGTGCTAAAGATAGCAGAATCCATCGCTGGCGTCGATTCAACGATACCGTACCGGTTGATCGGGTTTCGACCGAACTTCATGCTGTAATGCCACCCCGGACCAGGCATGGCTCTGATGAACGATCTGGCTGAACAATTAAGGATGCCGGACTCACTGATGTTGCGTGGTCCGGATACTACCCAACCGAGATACTGGGTGGCAGCGAGACTGCGATTGCTGCGCAGTATCGCAGACGTGCTGGCTGCCATAAGTATCCAAGATCGTGTGGGGAATGCGAACTCAGGGATCGGTGTCCTGCATGTCTGCTCGAAGCGTGGCGGTGAGTTAAAGCGTGGCGGTGAGTTAGTGAGTGCGCCGAGCAAAATTCATACTACCCAGTTGGTGAAAATCCAACCTGAGGAAAGATTAGCCGCCACCTTATAACTGAACCCTGTACCCAATCTGAGGCGAATTCGATCTATAGGACATCGGTGCAGCGCTGCGTTGGATCACAAGAACAGTCAGCGGAATATCCATACCATCGAAATGACAACCAAAAACAAGTCCGACATCAGCCAGGAGATCCAGCGGAAAATCGTGATCCCTATGATCGGCAGCGGAACAATCGAAAAGCAGTTTATCCACGATTATCTCGATAAAAAACCATCTGCGACGGCAGATGAGATCGATGAAACGCACAGGCGCCTTGTGAATGACGTAACTCGAACATACCTCCGGGCGGGATATGGTTCGAAGAAACTGGTCGGGTACCTGCAGGGGTGTACGGCATAATGATAACCGAGAAGACGGTTCTGGCATGGCTCAGAAAGCATGGTGCCACGATTCAACCGCCGACGCGTGAACGAGAGCGAGTCCTGCATTTCAGATGGGAGCGCGAGCGTGTGAGAGAGATTGAGAGTCTCAGAAAAGATGTAGAATCATTGGAAAAACGTTATGGTTCATGTGTGGATGAGATGATGATTAATAGAGGCACATCCAACCATCTTCAGGGTGTATTCTCCATAAGATCTGATGGCATGGAAATTCATTGACCCATATAACAGGGTGGATGGAAAAGAGATTTACAACCTCTTTTACTGTCTGGATCTGGAGTTTAATAGAGAGAATAGCTATTATGTATGAAACTCGACCAATCATTTTATGTTAAGAGACCTGGGGCTGGATTGGAAGCTTTTCATCGATACATTGATCCTGAAAGTCGGAAGGGTGCTGGCTCAATAGGGTGTGTCCGGGAATCGGTGGTGTGCATACGGGGGCGATGGGGGTGTAACTAATGAGCGCTGCGTCGGCTGGTTCATGCTACTGTACTTATCAAAAGTTTTAAGTATGGGGTGGATCATCTATCGACGTGCATGCGCTGTGTAACATGCATTTCGCGTGTAATTATACCAGATAAAAGTCTGCCCGAATGAGGTACTATACAATGAGAATGAATACAATACTGGCTGGAATAGCTATGAGCCTGCTGCTCTTGCTAACGCTTTCAGCATCAGCATCTGACCACACGCTTAACGTCTTCGGGAACGCGAATGAGGACGACACGATAAATATGCAGGATGTGACCTACACCGAACTGATCATCCTCGAGTACAGAGACGCAACAGACCTCGCGGACGCCAAGTACGACGACAAGATCAACATGCAGGACGTGACTCAGATCGAGCTTGTCATTCTCGGAAAGGAGAAGGAGCTCACGGTTCTGGATTCGGTTGATAGGATCGTGACCTTAGAGATGCCGATAGAGAGGGTGGTCGCACTCTCTACCTCTGCCCCTGCCGGGACGTACCGGATCCTTGGCGCGATGGATAAGATCGTCGGGATCAATCAGATGATCACGGGGGATCCGTTCTACCCGGAGTTGCAGGACAAGCCTGCGGTGGGCTGGCCCTCGCCTGACTACGAAGCGATCGTGGAACTTGACCCCGATCTGATAGTTGCGGGTACAGGCGAATTTTACTACTTTGAGATCCTGGAGAAGATGGACCCCCTTGGAATAGACGTCGTTCTGATCGATTGCGGTGGTAAACCACCAAAGTATTTCGCGGAACTGCGAACTCTCGGGATGATACTGGGAGTAACAGAGCGGGCAGAGGAGTATATCGACTTCTCCCAGCCATATCTTGATCTGGTGGAGGAGAGGATACAGGAGTTGAGTTTGGAGGAGAAGAAGACGGTTTACTTTGAGTTCATAGGCGACTATGCGATAATGTCGAGATCTGATGACGTTATCAATCGTGCCGGAGGAGTGCATGTATTTGCTGACCTCTTTTCCGATGATCCGATGGAGCACAAGCGCTTCACAGTAGAGCCTGAGGCGGTGGTAGCCAAAAACCCCGATGTGATCATCAAGGATCCGCATCTCGGTTTCAAGTGGTCGGGTTACGCTCATGGCGTAACAGACAATATGGACGGATTGAGAGCGGAGCTGATGGAGCGACCCGGCTGGAGTGAACTGAATGCGGTCTCAGACGGCGAGATCTATATACAATCCCGTGAGCTCGGAAACGAGCGGACACTGGGCACCTGTTTCCTTGCGAAGACACTATACCCCGATCTCTTCTCAGATCTGGATACCGGGGCGTTGCTTGAGGAATATCTGGAGAAATACCACGGCATGGAGTATGATGACTACCAGGTAGCCGTTTATCATCCGGACAGGCTGCTCCGATAACAAAGACAAGACATGAATATAACCATGCAGATGAGCAAACAACTACAACAGGCGGCACACAACGGTGGAAGTCCGCTCCGTGAGATATTCCGTGACCGCGTATTTAACGGCATTCACCAGGGCACAACATGGCAGTTTCACCGCTACGGTATAAACTGTAAGCTCTCCGGATCCGTCTATGCGGTATCAGAGATCGAGGGCGCAGTACCGCTGATACACGGACCTGCCGGCTGCGCTTTTCACCAGAGATTGACACCACGCAAGATGTATGCACCGATCTATAATCTGCCATGCACGAATCTTGACGAGAATGATGTGATCTATGGCGGCGAGGATAAGTTGCGAGATAAGATTAACGAGGTCTATCGCAAGTTCCATCCGCAATTAATCGCGGTCCTCCCGACATGCGTATCGGGTCTGGTCGGCGATGACGTGCCCGGTGTCATAACAGAACTTGATCTTCCATGCGATGTTTTGCATGTCCCATCAGAGGGCTTCGCACACCGGAGCAGGGAGTCACTCGATGTGTTGATGCGGGACTTTGCTGAATCGTGGAAGGATCCTTCGAGATCTCCGGCGTACGATCTGCGGGGCTGCGGGCATGAGGAGGTGATGTTCTCGATTGTGGATCAGCTGATGGAGGAGCAGGAGATCGCTGAAAATCTTGTGAACATCGAGTCCTTTGGCAGATTCACTTACGGATTCAGAAGCGAGCTTGCTGAGATCAAGCACATCTTTGGCGAGATGGGTGTCAGCGTAAACCTGACACTCCCGACATGTACAGTCGACGAGATAAAACGTGCTCCAGCAGCAGAACTGAACATCGTGACACGGAACCTGCGCTGGGCAGAGCGGATGAAGGAGAGGTTCGGAAACGACTACCTCAGAAAATGGTTCTTCTACTTCGGTCTCGACGGTGTTGAGAAGTTCTACCATGATTGTGCATCGAAACTGGATCTGAACGGCGTTGCGGACGGTGCCATCAGAATAGAGAAGACGCAGTCTCTGCAGGAGCTTGAGAGATATCAGAAGGTTTTTGCACGGGATGATTTCGCTGTCTCAACTCAAGGGTTCTTCTTTACCCCGTATCTTGCGAGGATCTATGCACTTGATCTCAAACTCCCGATAAAATACCTCTGCGTTGATATGCAGCTTCTGAAGGCGCTCAACATATCCGAGGAGACAATCGAGGTAATGGAAAAGAATATGCAGGAAGCGTTTGATGAATGGGATCTGGGTTTTGAGGTTGTCACGAACCCGACATTAGGTGAGATGTCGGAGATCGCAAAGAAGGTTGACCATGTCTTGAGCGATCGCATAACACCACCGATCTATGAAAAGGGCGGTGGAGTCGGGGTGATGGACATCTCTGCCACAAGATACCTCCTCTTCCGAACCGGTTTTTCCGGAATCGTTGAGTTCGGAAAGTATCTCACCCGTGAACTGAATACCGGAAAGACCCATCAGAACAGTCGAGAACCGATAATCTCCAGATTCGACTATGATACGATCTACTATCCTATGCTGGATGATGACCGATGCTCGGCATCGAGAGAGATGTGGTCGGGGATGTGGGGCATGAAAAGCGTTGGATGTGATGACAATGGACGGCGGTAAATTCTTTGGTGCATTCCGGGCGTCTTCCGGAATAACTGATGCGGTGGTGCTCAACCATGTCCCTGTTGGATGTAACTGGGGTGCTGGAATCTTCAAGACTACCTCAAATCAGTTCGACATGAGGCATGCATGTACTGTCATGCATGAACGAGAGATCGTCTTCGGCGGTGAAGATGCGCTGCGTGAAGCATTGATACGTGCGGACGAGCTGTACGATACCCCTCTTCTACTGGTCATAGCTGGCGATGCCCCTTCGATCATAGGCGATGACGTCGAGGCTGTGGTGGACTCTGTAACGCTTGATTCTGAAGTTATGTGGATGGAGGCTGCCGGCTTCAAGGGCTCGGCAATGGATGGGTACGAAGAAGCGCTCCTCTGCATAGCAGGGCTGATGAAGGAATCTGAGACGATTCAAGACTCTGTCAATCTGATCGGCTTCTCTCCTGACGACTTCAAAGTCGACGCAGACGTGAAAGAGATCAGGCGACTGCTCAGCGACGCAGGCGTGGAAGTGAACACCGTCATATCGAAATGCAGTCTGGAGGAGTTTAGAAGAGCACCGGCAGCAGAGCTGAACGTGGTTCTCGGGCAGGGAACCAAGCTTTGCGAGCAGATGAAAAAAGAGTTCGGTCTGCCATATCTCAAGATGGACTATCCTTACGGGCTCGATGGCACATCGCATTTCGTTGGTGCAATCTCAGACGAGCTTGGCATCGGGCATGAACCGGAGTTTGATATCGAACCGTTCAAGAGGATATACCTCTATCTGCATGAACTCTACGGAACCCCGGTCTCAGTGATCGGCGACTTCCACGCAGAAGCGATGGCGAACTTCCTGGACGGGGAGCTTGGTTTCAACGTCGAGGTTTTATCCGGAAACGAGGACGATTACTTTGAATTTGAGGAAGATGTCAGGAACTCGAACACGACGATTCTCTTCGGAAGCAGTTTTGAGCAGGGGATTGCTGAGACGCTCGATATTCCCTTGATACGGTTCTGTTATCCGGTCTTTGACAACGTCTCTGTGTATGATTGCGCACCCTACGCAGGCTACAGAGGTGCGGTCTGCCTGACTGAGGCGATAATCAACACTGTTATGAGTTATGGAGGAATGAATAAATGAGAAAATTCTGCGTGTATGGAAAAGGAGGTATCGGTAAATCCACTGTCGTCTCAAACATCGCCGCGGCTCTGGCAGAGAACGGCGATACAATCATGGTTATGGGCTGTGACCCGAAGTCTGACATGACACGGAATTTGATCGGAAAAAGGATTCCAACCGTGCTCGATCTCTTCCGTTCGAAGGGACCTGATAAGATGGAGGCTGATGACGTCGTCTTCACAGGATTTAATGGTGTTTACTGCATCGAAGCTGGCGGACCTGAACCCGGCGTCGGATGTGCCGGGCGTGGAGTGATAACCGCTGTGGATATGCTCGATCGTCTCGGCGTATTCAATGATCTCAACCCTGATACCGTGATCTACGATGTGCTTGGCGACGTCGTCTGCGGCGGGTTTGCGATGCCTCTCAGAAAAGGTCTGGCTGACGATGTCTACATTGTAACAACCTGCGACCCAATGGCAATCTACGCCGCAAACAACATCTG
>DAWR01000075.1:7833-15489 GCA_002506015.1 Candidatus Methanogasteraceae archaeon UBA261
ATCTACAACGGCAGGAGTGTTGTCGATGAGCCATCGATCGTTGATGGCTTAGCAGAGAGGTTGGGTACGAAAGTGATGGGGCGGGTGCCGATGAGCCTGCTCGTGCCAAGGGCTGAGTTGCGCCGCAAGACCGTAATTGAGTATGCACCCGACTCAGAGATCGCAGATACGTTCAGAGACCTCGCTACCACAATCTGCGAGAACGAAGATCGGGTTATGCCTGATCCACTCTCGGATGACGAACTCGATGGGATAAACGAGGAGATAGAAGCCCTCCTGAAGGAAAAAGAGGACTATTGAGATGACAGAAAATGGATCAGGGTCGAAATCATCGCTTCTGATGTCGTTTGTGAAGATGTATGGCACGCTGCCCCTGCACGGGATAACAGCCATACCCGGAAAGATATCGGGTGCGTTGATGCTTGCCGATGCGATCGAGGATGCCGTACCACTCATACACGGACCTGTCGGATGCGCGTTTCAGAGGAAGGTGAACCCTTTCAAGCCACATTCTCCTTTTTACACAACTCCGTGCACAAACATGAACGATACGGATGTCGTCTATGGTGGCGAAGAGAAGCTCGAGCAGGGCATCAGGGAGACGTATGAGCGGTACCACCCAAACCTGATCCTGGTAATCACCACATGCCCGAGCGATCTCATCGGAGACGATGCCGAAGCAGTCACAAGAGAGGTCAGTTCCGAGGTTGGTTGTGATGTCGTCTATTCGACAGGAGACTTTGTCGGGCGGTCAAAACCGGTCGGCTACCAGGACGCATTCTATGCGATCACGGACCAGATGCTATGTAATGGTACCGATAACGGAGATCTAAAGAGAAACGAGGGCTCTGTTAACATCGTCACGTTCCCTATCCACGGTGCAGGCATCAAGGTGGCAGAGATGGCTTCTGTTTTCAATGATATGGAGATCGGGGTAAATAAGGTATGTTTTGATCATACGAGAGTCGAGGATCTCTATGAACTGCCAAAAGCGGATCTCAACATAACCGATTATCCGATGCAATGGGCTAAGCTTATGGATGAGCGATCAGATGTCGGATGCTACGAGATTCTGGGCTGGGGCAGGTATAACGAGGAGAAGGATCCTGAGCTACTCAGCCCGTACGGGATCAGTGGCAGTTCCCGGGTCTTTATGGAGATTGCAGAGATGATGGGAAAGGATGGCGTTGCAGAAGAAGTGATAGGGAGAAGGAGGAGTGATGCAGAAGAGCGGCTCTCAAAAGCCAGAAAAGGTCTCGATGGTGTAAAGATTGCTGCCATCGGCGGTCTGCACGGCGTCGGTCTGAACCTGTTCAAGGATGCTGGAGTGGATGTGAGCGTTCTGATATGCAGGACGCAGATCATGGAGGGCAGGCTGACTGACGGGGCGATAAACGAGATTGTGGATATGAACATGAACCTTGCAGAGATATGTGGCTTCGACCCGGAAACACTCGTAAATCCAACGATTGAAGAGGAGATAAAGGCGATTAGGAGGAGTGAAACTGATCTTGTGATCGCTCCGAGTACGAGCGCACATCTCTACAACAGGGAAGGGGTGAGAACGTTCGATCCAACCGGTTTCATGATCCATCACCAGAGGGTCGGATTCGAGTGCCCGATAGAACTCTGCCGGATGTTGAAAGCTGCACTCAAGACACCCCAGAGGAGAACGCCTCTCTTGAGCATGCTACAACATGATTCACAGATGCACGGTCTGACACCACACTGGGCAAAGCTCTCCCGGGCATTCAGCCTGCTCAGAGCTGATACGATCGGTGACGGGTTGGGTGTGGAGGTAGGAGATGAGGTGGGGGCAGGGGTGGACGTGGAGTTGGACGTGGAGGTGGATGCGGATATTGGCAGGGTAGAAGGGGGTTTTGACAGATGAGTCTGATCTATGATCCGCCACAGGACTGCAAGCTCGTTGGTGCGATGAGGGCGATACATGGTGTAAGCGATTCGATAACGATCGTCCACGCAAGACCGGGATGCCACTGCGGAATGCTCCTCTTAAAAGCACTCGGGTCAAACCAGAACGATGTGAGGGTGATCAGCAGCGGCTTCAGGGCACACGATACGGTGTATGGTGCGGAGGGAAGGCTCTCTTCTGCAATAGAGCTCTCGCAGGAGTATTTCGAGCCCGGACTGATCGCAGCACTGAACTGCAGCGCTCCTGCTATCATGGGTGACGACATCGAGGGCGTTGCGTCCGCTATGGAAGAGCAGATTCCTGCCGCCCTTATGACGCTTGCGACCGGAGGCTACGAGGGACCGGCATGGCTCGGCTACGAGGAAGCGCTCGTAAAGTTCACAGACTACATGATCCCGGTTGAGAGACCATCCGCAAACAAGGTAAACCTGATCGGCATCAAGACCGATGATATCAATGCGGCTGGAGATTTGAAAGAGATCAGAAGGCTACTGAAGGATCAGGGGATCATGGTCAACACCGTTCTTGCCGATGCAAGCTTTGATGAGATAAAGAATGCGCCGGATGCGTCGCTGAATGTTGTACTGGGTGGCGATGGGCTTGAATGCGCGAAAGTCATGCGTGAGAGATTTGGCATCCCTTATGTCATGACCCCATATCCTTTCGGTGTGCAAAAGACAACAGAGTTCGTAGAACTTGTGGCAACTCGTCTCGGAAGAGAGATTGACAGTGAACTGATCGATCGAGAGGTTGAACTGGTCAGAGAGGGTGTGGAACGGGTATGCATGTTTTTGCAGGGGCTATACGATATGCCGGTTGCGGTGATCGGAGAGAGTGGCAGAGCCTTTGATCTGGCAGAGTTTCTGAGCGATGAACTGGGCATCAATGTCAGTCTCCTTGCAATCACTGGGAAGAACCATCTCACATCGGATAAAATGGAGGATGGGAACGGTTACTTCGGAGACGTCTTGATCGAACCGGATCGCTTCGAGATGAACAATCTCATAAAGGAGGCAGGGGTAAGTGTGATCTTCGGTTCAACCTTTGAGAAGCACTTATCCTCCGAACTGAAGGCACCCTTAATCAGAGTCTCGTATCCGGTGATCGACGAGGTCAGAATCACTGATCCGCCCTATGCCGGCTTCAGGGGGACGCTGCACCTTTGTGAAACGATCATAAACGCAGTCATAACAGAGAACATTGAGGAGATACAGGAATGAAGAAACTACGCCAGATCGCATTCTATGGCAAAGGCGGCATCGGGAAGTCAACGATCGCATCAAACCTCGCAGCAGCTTACGCAGAGAGCGGGCACAAGGTCCTGATTGTTGGCTGCGACCCGAAGGCAGACTGCACCCGTAACCTGAGAGGGGACGTCGATATCCCGACGGTTTTGGACGTCTTAAGAGAGAAAGGTGGTGCGAAGATGGAGTTAACAGAGATCACCGGAGGTAAGAAGATCGATGTGGACGAGATCGTGTACAAAGGATATAACGGGGTTCTCTGTGTTGAGGCTGGTGGACCCGAGCCAGCGGTCGGATGTGCTGGCAGAGGCATAATCGTTGCGGTCGATCTCTTGAAGAGGCTCGGAGTCTATGAAGAAGACCTTGATCTGATCATCTACGATGTGCTCGGAGATGTTGTGTGCGGTGGCTTCGGGATGCCGCTCCGGCAGGGACTTGCAGATAACGTCTTCGTCGTCACCTCTGCGGATTATCTCGCCATATACGCAGCGAACAACATCTGTAAGGGCATCGAGCGCCATGCAGTACGGAAAGGGTCGCCGCTTGGCGGCATCGTCTACAATGTGCGGGGCGCAATCGATGATTTTGAACTTGTCAGGGAGTTTGCAGGAGGTGTCGGGTCAGAGGTTGTGGGAGCGATCCCGAATGATCCACTGATAACAGAGAGCGAGATATATGGCAAGACCGTCATAGAGTATAAACCGGATTCTCCTATTGCGGATAGATTCAGGGAGCTTGGAACGACCATTTTTGAGAATGAGAGCGGCATAGTGCCGCAATCGCTCTCCAGGGAGAAGCTGGCTGAGCTTGCACAGAGGATACGGGAGAAGACACGGGAAGCTGCTGGTGGCAGAGCTGGAGACGCGGTATAGCGATTCGGAGATAGATGTATGGGCTGGAAATTACAGGAAGGCTCATGCATGGTGTTTTGTTTATGTGTAACTACTCACCCCCTCCACCGCAAAATTCATTATTAATGAGATTATATTTCTCATCGCAATGGTTGTAAATAAAACATTTTGTTTTACCTACCCGCGATGAGATTCGTGCCGCTTACCAGCAAGGGGGGATGCCATCAGCCAACTATTTGATTACCTCGCATGGGAAGTACAAACCCTGCAAGATCAGTTGCAAGCCCCGCAGGATCAAGCTCGAATAAAAACAGCAAAAAAAGCGAGCATTCCCCCTTCCAGCGATGGTCTCAAAGACGCCCCGCACCGGCTTTGGGACAAAATTCACGTACATCCCTGCCTGCGCCAGTGCGGTGCAACATTGTCCATGACCTCAAGATACTCAACTCTCCGGATATCGTGTGCCACAAGCTTCAGTTGCGTCTTTGGTCTCCTTCCGCGAATCAAGTCTCTTCCTCATTGGCGTGCCAAACCGACATTTCACCATCGAATTAACCGCTTCCGAATGCGTCAGCATCGCCTAAGGCATATCGAACGCACATAATATTCTTCTAACCACCCCCTTTGTTGATAGTTGTTCTCTCTGAATCAAACCGGCGCCAGGATTATCTCATCGAGTTTTGTATATATCTTCACCTTTGCGCCCTGTTTCAGATCAAATTCCCTTTCTATGTGTCCTTTGGAATATATACTGCCAACTGACCCCCGCTCCTTGTTATCTTGCGTGTTATTGTGCCCTCGGGCTCGAGCAATCCCAACCGTTCCGCAGTCTCTGATGCAGCTTTCGCGTCTTCAAACGATATCACCTCGTAGCCGCATTTCGGACATATAAAGCCTCGAACCGGCAATGTTCCCTTTGGATAACGGATATTTAGTATCGCCTCATCCATATCCAGGTCACAGGAACGATCAATGGCGATGGCTTGTACACCTTCCGGGTGAAGGCGAAGGACAACGGCGAGCCTGGTGCAGGCACCGATCACTTCGACATCAAGATCTGGAATGGCACCGATACCGAGGCTGATCCGTACCACAAGGCAAAGAACACCATCGCAGGTGGGAATATCCAGGTCCACACGAATTAGGGGGGACGTGTCGAGTGACTCCGGTGCTCCATTTCCGGTGACGGGACACCGCCCCACTTTTTTTGACGTTCGAAAGAAGTTTTATTATTTGTAAATGCTTTTTCTATGCCCTATTCTCAGAATCACCACGTCATTTCCGCCAATATCAAATACAACTCTGTAATCTCCAATTCTAAATCTATATCCCCCGATCTTAGAGTGTGTCAACTTTCTGGAATGTTTTATAGGATCTTTAGCATATTCCTTGAGTTTAGTAGCGATTCTATTCTGTGCCCCCCTGTCGATGTTTTCCAGGTCTTTCAACGCCCTCTGGGTAAATATTACCTTATACATCAAAGATTTCCTCAAGGCATTTCACTCTACCCTCTTTGTAATCGGTTCTTGCCTCTTCGATTGAGTGTAGATATTCAGCACTTGAAAGCGCTAACATGTCTTCGATTAGATCTTCCATGGCACCCCTGATCGCATCCGACATTAAAGAGCGAAATTCCACAACAGATAAATCCTTTACCATCGTTTCCATAAGTGACAACCTCTTTCTATAGCTTGAATGTAACTACTTAAAAAATTTCGCCCGGTAGGTGGTGTAGCTCCGGCACAAATCATATCCATGGCGGCACCGGACCGCGAAGCCCCCGTGCGGGCGTGCGCCCGGGAGACGCTCGAAAGCGCAGGACGTCGGGCAGGCGGCGGCACCAGAACAGCGCAGGCATCCGGGCGCATTGGCGGGCAGTTCCGGGCATGACCGCGGACTTTTTTTTGCGAAGAGCGGGGGTTCGTAGTACAAATCGAAAGGTTTATGTGGGGGGGGGGCGTTTGGAATGTGCCCTTCTGGTGTAGGAATTGGGAGCAATCGATCGATATTGCGCATAAGGCGAAGTTTCGATGGACTGATCTCACGCAAGCATGCACCTGCACCGAAAGGGGGCGACATAAGAACAAGGGAGGACTATAACATGGAAATACGAGGAATCGTAACAACGACAGTGCTAATCTTAGCACTCATTACCATATCTACAACGACGGCAGCCGCGACCACTTGCACCTGCGGCGACACCTGCGACATCTGCGTGAACACGACCGGCTGGTGGAACTGTGGCGGCGCGTTCAACGCGAGCACGACACCGATACAGGCGGCAGTGAATGCCGCAAGCGGCGGCGATACGATATGTGTTGCGGCTGGGAGCTACAGCGAGAACGTGGGCATCACGACAGCGCATCTCACGCTTGAGGGCGCGGGTGCAGATAATGTGACTGTGACCGCGCTGACGCCGGGTCATGTCTTTGAGGTGACCGCTGATTACGTGAACATATCAGGGTTCACAGCGACCGGGGCAGCAAGTTACTCGTATGCTGGGATACATCTCGACAGTGCGGATAACTGTAACATCTCTGACAACAACTGCTCGTACAACGACATCGGCATCCTCCTGGACGATTCGAGCAACAACATGCTTGCAAGCAACAACGCGAGCTTGAACTACGACTACGGCATCCGCCTGAATGGTTCGAGCAACTACAACACGCTTGCGAGCAACAACTGCTCGTACAACTTCATCGGCATCCTCCTGGAGGGTTCGAGCAACTACAACACGCTTGCGAGCAACAACTGCTCGTACAACGACAGCGGCATCCTCCTGAACGATTCGAGCAACAACATGCTTGCAAGCAACAACTGCTCGTACAACGACTACGGCATCCTCCTGGACAGTTCGAGCAACTACAACACGCTTACGAGCAACAACTGCTCGTACAACTTCATCGGCATCCTCCTGGACCGTTCGAGCAACTACAACACGCTTACGAGCAACAACTGCTCGTACCACTTCGTCGGCATCCTCCTGGGCGGTTCGAGCAACTACAACACGCTTGCGAGCAACAACTGCTCGTACAACGACATCGGCATCCTCCTGGAGGATTCGAGCAGCAACGTGATCTACAACAACTACTTCAACAACACGGCAAACGCCATCGATAATGGCATCAACCAGTGGAACATCACGAAGGCGAGCGGGGCGAACATCATCGATGGGCCTTACCTCGGAGGAAACTACTGGAGCGATTACGCTGGTAATGATACTGATGGCGATTGTCTCGGAGATACCCTGCTTCCGTACAACTCCTCTGGTAGCATAACAAACGGCGGAGATTATCATCCATTAGTGCCATGCGCTGACACCACCCCGCCTGTTATCACCATCACAATGCCTCTGCCTTACGGGCTCTACACGGTTGGCATGACGCTTATCTTCTCAGCAACCGACGAGAGCGGCATTGCCACCATCGTTGGCAACCTGACAAACACGAGCGGAGTGTCATGGAACGTTAACAGCAGCGACAATGTGTCTGCAGTCGGGGTCTACACACTGGTTGTTACAGCCACCGATAACGCGTGCAACACCAATGTTAGCGATCCGGTCTTCTTTGTGGTCTATGACCCAGACGGCGGTCATGCGACAGGCGGCGGCTGGTTCTATCCGGAT
>DAWR01000214.1:0-29351 GCA_002506015.1 Candidatus Methanogasteraceae archaeon UBA261
AAAACACGTGCGGAATGTCAGTTACACCATTAGTTCACTGAAAAGAGCAGGGATGCGGGGACGCCCGGACCGGGATTCGAACCCGGGGCGGAGCCTTTCTGCCTGTGTTAGTCGACAGGGCTCCATGCTAGGCCTCTACACTATCCGGACAAATCGTTGGTAGGACAGAGATGGATTAGCTGTCAATATCATTTAAACCTTTTGCACCCGGCTTTCCGGAACTTCTGTCACTGCCACCCATAGACCTCGACGACATTGTTGTTGTTCGCCGCCACATAGCGGGTCAGGTTGCCTGTTATGTACTTTTTTATGCTGGGTCTCAGCTTGTACCACCCCGTTGCATCCACGATGACCCAGCCCCGGTCATGCGCACTCACCACTTCCTTAAACGCCTCAACATCGGTTATTGCGGTGGCATTGGTGTATCTCTCCCTTATAGTTCCTCTAACCAGCGATTTCTCCATCCCTGTACCCACCATATTGAACGCCAGCCAGTAATCGCTCTTTCCAAGATAAAATTGAGTTAGCGGAGTCCACGCTGATACGATTGCATCATCAGGTCGCATATTAGCCGCAACATAGCTGTATGAAGTCCTGAAATCTGGCTGGGGTGCGTTGGCGCCAAGGTCGTATCGTTCCTTCGGCACGACTGTGAATGCTGGCGAGATAAACATCGCAGAGAGCAGCATGAGCGCAGCAATCACGTTCATAATCGTCCCTTCTGAAACGCTGGCATCCAATCTGGTCGGGCGGTCCGCGCTTCTGAAGACGCTTCTTGAGTATTCGATTACAAAATCAAGGAAATATCCAATGAGAATGAAGAGTATCGGTATCACAAAGTAGAGATATCTGGTTCCAAGGAGGAGGACGTGGTAGAATATGAAATAGAGCGGTATTATGAGTGCGGATAGCAGAAGCAACCCCTTCCTCCAGTCCCTGTTCATGAGCACGGTTCCGCCCGGAACTGCAACAAACAGGAAGAACCCCAGATCCTTCTTCAGAAAATAAATATATGTGTCATAATAATCAATCTCCGTCTGGAGCACCAGAGATATGATCCCCTTATGGTATGCAAATCCGGATATAACCGCGCACACGAGCACAAAGATGACCGCGGCTTTAATATTCACACCTTTCAGCGATCCAAGACTCCAACCCCGCTCCTGAAGTGTGGAGATTGCAAGATATAGCACAAAGACCGGTATCAACGCATAAGCGAATACATGACTCAGTATTGCGCCTTCAACCGATAAAATCAACAATGCAAGAGATTTTATGCTTTTAGTTCTGGTAAACTCGTAAAACAGGTATAGTGACAGGATATAGAAGAACTGTAGTTGCTGATACATCCTCGCCTGCCTCGACCAAGCAATCTCCCAGACTGAGAATGCGACCAGGACTGCTGCAATGATTCCAATCCGGCTGTTTCCCCACCTGGATCCAATGAGATATACCAGCGGTATCGTCAGCGTTCCGAAGATCACGCTTGGGATGCGTGCGGCTGACTCTGTTACGCCAAATATCGTAAAAGAGAATGCGATCAGTGCGGTGTTGAGTATCCCGCGCGTGTACGCCACGCCTGAACGGAAGACCGCTGTGCCCGTATCCAGAATCGCGGTTGCCGCAATCGAACTGATCGCCTCGTCGATCCAGAAGGACTGGGAACCGAGATCATACATCCTCAGAATGAAGCCGGCTGCCGTCAAAAGAATCACGATCACCAAGGGATACTTCTCTTTTGCAATCGGTGTCATCGAACCTCGCTCACAGCATAGATATGCGTCTGGTGGCACATAACTGTTGGCGCATTCCGCATCCGGTTCCGCACCCCCACAAGGTTTATGTCCATACCATTCAATCTCAGTTCATGAAAAAGAATGTGCAGCAGCCACAACTTCCGCCGAAGGCTGAGTTTAGTGAGTGGTATCACGAACTTCTTGCTGCTGCAGGGATCCTGGATGTTAGGTATCCGGTAAAAGGTCTCTATGTGTGGCCCCCCTTTGGTTTTGGACTGCGCAACAAGATATATTCGATCATCCGGGAACTTCTTAACAGAGATGGTCATGAGGAGGTTTTGTTTCCGCTTTTAATTCCTGAAAATGAGTTTATGAAGGAAGCAGAGCACATAAAGGGGTTTGAGGACGAGGTTTATTGGGTCACGCACGGCGGCACCACCCCATTGGAGATGAAACTCGCGCTCAGACCAACAAGCGAGACCGCAATCTACCCGATGTACAAACTCTGGGTTCGCTCGCATGCAGACCTGCCCATGAAGCTGTATCAGGTTGTAAACACCTTCAGATATGAGACCAAACATACCCGCCCGCTCATACGCCTGCGCGAGATCACGTCGTTTAAGGAGGCGCATACCGTGAACACCGACTGGAATGATGCTGCAAAGCAGGTGGACCGGGCAATTGAGATTTATCAGGAGTTTTACAGGCGGCTTGCAGTCCCGACCATCGTTTCGAAGCGTCCCGACTGGGATAAGTTCCCTGGCGCGGATTACACACTCGCGGTCGATTGTCTGATGCCTGATGGCAGGGTTCTGCAGATCGGAACCGCACATCACCTCGCAGACAACTTCGCAAAGACGTTTGAGATCACTTATGAGGATATAAACGGCGAGCAGGTCTACGCGCACCAGACCTGCTACGGAATCTCGGAGCGATCAGTTGCTGCCACAATCAGCATACATGGCGATGATCGCGGGCTTGTGCTTCCGCCGGAGGTCGCACCGGTCCAGGTAGTGATAATTCCGGTTCTCTTTGGCGAGCCCGATGTGAATGAAAAGGTGCTCGATTCTTGCATGTCTCTTCGTGACACGCTTGTGAACGCACACGGAATACGTTCGAGAATTGATGATAGCGACGAGCGACCCGGCGCCAAATACTACAGATGGGAACTGCAAGGCGTTCCGATAAGAATCGAGATTGGTCCGAGAGACCTCGCACAGAACTCTGCCATGCTGGTTCGTAGAGACACATCCGAGAAGCGAGCAATTCCGATCGGAGAGGTCGCAAGCGAGGTTGCTGATTGTATGGATGCGATGCTTGCTGATATGTATCGTGCTGCATCGCAGGAACTCAATTCAAGAATATTTGATTGCGAGACACTGGATGAGGTGAAAGAGAAGAGTGTGCACGGGGTTGCGCGCGTCCCATGGTGTCTCGATCGCAACTGTGGACTCGAGATGGAGGATATAACTGGCATTCACATACTCGGAATTCCAGCCGGCTCACAGCAATCGACATCCGCAGGACCGAGACCGGGGCAAGGACAAGAACACGGACGGTGTCCGATCTGCGGAAGAGAGGGCATAGCGGTGCTGATGGCTCGGACATATTAAAAGTAATAGTAACAATAACGAATAACGTGAGGGATTCATATCAAATTGAAGAAACGAACCGTTTTGCGGAAGGCACACGGAAATAGCGAAAGTAATGCAACTAATGTGCATAATCGTGATGCGAGTAACGAGGGTAACGGGAACGATGTACCCGATGAGAATAGTGGACACGTATCCGAACAAAGCAGCAGCAGTAACGTCGCATCAGAACGTTCTGGTGCATTCGTGATCCCTGGCGATTTCATAGGGACGACAGAGGAGTTTCGTGCGGGCGAATCGACCTACGAAACGATGGGCGGTATCTACGCAGCCACCACCGGAACGACCAGAGTCGATCCGGCACATAGGTCTGTTTCTGTGTTTCCAAGAACGGACGTACCCCCGTTTCTCAAACAAGGGGATATAATCGTTGGACAGGTGACCGGACTGCGCGAATCACTCGCGATGGTTGCAATCGCCGGCGCAAAAGGTGTCGCCGATCGGGAGATCTCGAATGCGGCGCCCGCGGTCGTCCATGTCTCTAACATCAAGAAGGCTTACGTAAAGGATATCACGAACGAGTTCGGGTTGTTCGACATCATCAAGGCGAAGGTAATCGACACCAAGAACATGCGTCTCGACACGTCCGAATCGGACATGGGTGTGATGAAGGCGTTCTGTTCAAGCTGCAGAGCCCCGATGAAACTGGAGGATTCGAAGCTCAAGTGTTCTGAGTGCGGAAAGATCGAGACACGAAAGTTAGCTTCCACTTATGGGACCGGCATCATATAACCGACGATAGAGAGATCATGGACGCGGACTTACTCGACGAAAAATTGAGTGGAACAGTCGAGATGATCGATTTATTGGACGAATCCGGGAAAGTCAAATTTGTAACCCAGCATAGTTCGTCTGTGGATGGTACGATGAGGGAAGGCTCAGATATCGATCTGGCAATCTATTATGATTGTAAAGACGACAGTGAACCGTCCCAATACAGATTTAAAGTGGTCTCCAACCTTTTTGATGATGTTTACGACATTCAGATCTTTCAACAGCTTCCCCTGTACGTGAGAATAGAGGTTCTGAAAAGGAATGTGGTCCGCTGCAGAGATCAACACATTCTGTACGATGTGGCGTGGCAGGCGATAAAGGAGTTTGATGGGTTTAAACACCGATACTACGATTATATTGGAGAGAGGCGCATCGTATGAGGGCGAGTCTAATAAGGACGAAATTTATGGGTGGATTTTTAATTCCTTCTGAGTAGGATAGGAGTTATGGCAAAGAAGATTAACCACAGAGGATGCGGAGGGCACAGAGAGTTGCTGTGTTCTCTGTGGTTTTTCGAAACCATTCCAGGAGATGCTAAAAAGTCTCTCGATGCAACTGAGATCGATATGTTCCGGAGCGTGTTTTCATGAAGATCATGGTTGCCGAGTACGCGGTTGCAACCGGTGATCCCGAGATCTTTGACGAAGGACGCGCCATGCTCTCGTCTCTTGCAAACAGCTTCAGCACATGCGGGCATCAGGTATGGTATCCTGCGAGAAGCCCGATCGCCGGAATCAGGGGGGATGCAGTCGAGTGCAGTGGCAGCGATTTCAGAGAATCGGTCGAGAAAATTGCGCGCATGAGCGACGCCGGAATCGTGATCGCTCCTGACGAGATTCTTGCTGATCTGACCAAAGTTGTTGAGGCTAACACCGTCAACCTCGGCTGCCCTGAGAGGTCGGTTAGGGACTGCGCTGACAAGCTCGTGTGCTCACAGATTCTGTCAGCCAGCGGAATTGCTGTTCCCGGGATTGCCGATAATTCCGTTGACGCCGAAGCGTACGTGATCAAACCGAGATGGGGCTGTGCGTCTGACGGAATATCAATCGTGCATAGGAAAGTTCCGACCGACGATGATTTCATCATAACCAAGTTCATTGCAGGAGAGCATCTGAGCGTAAGTCTGATAATCGGGGAGAGCACGCTTCCGCTCACTGTGAACAGGCAGTATATCGAGATTGGTTCGGAAATCACTTACAATGGTGGAGTTGTGGCATACCCCACGCCACTCCGGGAGGAGGTTATGGATGTCGCCGCGAGAGCTGCGCGCGCACTCGGATGCAAGGGGTATGTCGGGCTCGATATCGTTGCAGGAGATGAACTGTATGTGGTGGATGTCAATCCGAGACCAACAACGTCGTTACTCGGAATCACGAAAGTCATCGATTGCGAGATAGGGGATCTGATTATCCGGGCAAGGTTCGGGGGACTCCCTGAATCAATCGGGATATCCGGATCGTTCCGATTCACAAAAGCGGATCTTGTAGATTACGAATGATTCATCTGCGCTATAAACTCCTCAACCAGTTCCTTCTTGATCTCGGAGCTCCGGTCACCGCCACATACAACCCCGCGGATTCCGATTATGTCCGGATTGATGCGATTCAACGCGTCTATGTCCTCAAACTTGATTGTTCCGGCAAGTGCAGTGGTGAGATTAAGTTCGCGTGCGTCATCCACGAACTTTGTCAACTCCTCTTCGCTCATATACTCAAATGTTGATCGTCCATCTTTGATTCCGGTATCGATCATTACTACGTCAAAACCGACCTTTGCACCGATTTCAGGGAGTAACATCGGAGAAATGGAATTTATGCGTGTGTAATCTGCATACGCGGCTACCACTGCCTTTTTGTTAGGATCGTATTCTTTTATCGACTTCACAACCTTTGACAGCAGTTCTTCTGCTTGGTCAACAGTCTGGATGTCGTACAACCCGATCTTGATATAATCAGCGCCGGACACTGCAGCACCAAGCGCGGCAAGTGATGCCGTACCCGGTTTGAAATTAAAATCGCCGATCGTTGCGCTGACAGGTTTCTTTGATTCGATCTCCTCAATTACCGCACGGATCATCCACGGAAAATTCGCGCCGAGAGACCCTTCTTTTGGGTTCTTCACATCGATGATATCGGCACCGCCGTCAAGCGCAGCTCTTGCCTCGACCGTGTTGATCGGGCTGACCAGTAGTTTCATAATATGCCTCCAATTGTTGCACTGGGAACGCAGTGCGATATTCTGATGTGATCATCGTACTGGTTATATTTAACGGTGTCGGATGTGACGGTGACCCGGACAAGCTTGCAAGCGAGTGCAACACAGTAAAGCATATAGCGGAATTAAGATTAGGCTAATATGGATGTGATTGCGGAATGAAAGCGGTGATCCTTGCAGCAGGTGAAGGGACGCGAATGCGTCCGCTGACGAAAGCGTGCCCGAAGGTGATGCTCCCGGTTGCGAATAGACCTATTCTTGAGAATATCCTGGTCTCCGCAAGAGATTCCGGGGTAGGCGAGTTCATCTGCGTGGTCGGGTACATGGGCGATCTGATTAGGGATTACTTCGGAGACGGAAGTCGATTGGACATTCATATCGAGTATGTTGAGCAGAAAGAGCAGCTTGGAACCGCTCATGCGATAAAAACGGTTCGTGAGCTTGTGGGAGATCGTTTCATCGTCCTGAACGGGGATGCGATCGTGGGATCGTCTGATCTCAAGACGCTCGCCAGCCGGAAGGAGGAGATCGTGCTAGCGGTTACGGAGATTGCAAATCCGCGGGGCTACGGCGTTGTGAGGACATCGGGTGATCGGGTGATCGAGATAATCGAGAAACCAAAGCAGGCAGTCTCGAATATCGTGAATGCAGGAATCTATCTCTTCTCTGACGCAATCTTCGACGCAATCGAGAAGACAGCGCGATCGGTTCGCGGTGAGTACGAGATAACGGACGCAATTCAGGCGATTATCAACGATTCCAATTCCGATATCGGCTATTCTGTTCTGGATACGTGGATTGACATCGGAAGACCGTGGAATCTGCTGGACGCAAACGAATTCCTGTTATCGGAGCTCGATTCTGAGATTTCTGGCGAAATTGAACCCTACGCCACATTGAATGGTTCGATTGTAGTCGGGAAGGATACGATCGTCAGAAACGGCTCGTACATAACAGGACCTGTTACGATTGGGGATAACTGCGACATCGGTCCGAACTGCTTTATCCGACCGAGTACGTCCATAGGGAACGATGTTCGCATCGGAAACGCTGTTGAGGTCAAAAACAGCATCATAAGGGACAACGCAAAGATCGGGCATCTCAGCTATGTCGGAGACAGTATCATCGGACGCAACTGCAACCTTGGCGCGGGAACAAAGATTGCGAACCTGCGGCACGATGGTAGAAACATCCGCGTCGCTCTTGCGGGCGAGTCTGTTGATACCGGCAGAAGGAAACTCGGTGTTGTGATGGGCGATTACGGGCATACCGGGATTAACACGAGCATCAATGTCGGAGTACTGATGGAAGCAGAGCAGAGCACGCATCCGGGCGAGATTGTGATGCGGTGATCGAGGGCGGGGCGGAGCGTATGAAAGACTTCGTTAGCATAGGCTTTCAGCAATCCTTTATCCTCCGAAGAGCCCCATTCTCCACCATGCACAGAGTGATCGACGAGATACTGGAGTCTACACGGCGCAGAGTCGCTGACATCCGCACTACAGATGCGCCCGAGAAAATCAAGCACAGGGACGTGATTCAACTGATACGGTCTCGCAAGCAAGAAAACAAGATCCCGGTCATTTCCGAGGTGAAACCCGGCTCACCAACGATTGCGAAGCGCGACATAACCCCAGACGACGCAGCAAGTATTGCGCGGGAGATGGAGGCAGCCGGTGCAGTAGCGATCTCTGTATTGACCGAGCCGGATTTCTTCTACGGGAGCCTAAAAAATCTCTCTGCAGTTCGAAGATCAGTTACAATACCCGTATTGAGAAAAGACTTCATAATCGATTACAAACAGATATATGAGACCAAAAGCGATCTCATATTACTTATCGCCGGCATACTCGGGGATGATCTTTGCAGGTTTGTCGATCGGTCTCTTGCACGCGGGCTGGAGCCACTCGTGGAGGTGCATAACAAAACCGAGCTTGTGGATGCGCTCGCTACGAAGACAAGAATCATCGGCATCAACAACCGGGATCTTTCGACGCTCACAATCGACCTATCGACAACAGAGCGTCTGATTCCAATGATAGCGGACGACCGGATCGTAATTGGTGAGAGCGGTGTCCAAAACTCGGCAGATGCGGTTCGTGTGATCAACGCAGGGGCGGATGCGATTCTTGTCGGGACTGCGATCATGGACGCGCCGTTTGAGCGAACAAAAGAGCTGGTTGGCGCGCTTTAGTCTGGAAGGTATCGTATAGGTATATACTCAATAACTTGTGGTAGGAACCACGAGATTGCACAGTCTGCGAAGCCATCTTCACAAGATTTCTGTGTTAATCCTGTGTGATCTCGTGGTTTTAGAGACTTTTTATCATTTTCTGGGTATCCGGAGTTGTATTATGTAAGAACAATTGATAGAATGGGTAACTATTGATCTGAAAAGTCAGTTACACCGTTGATCTACGTAATCCATATTAATCAATGGGAAATAAAACTGTTAGCCACAGATTAACACTGATTTCGCCAATCCAACCGTACCACTGTTTGCAGGATTGCCATCAGGTATATCAACCGACCAGAAGAAATGGATGAAAACATGCCGATGGACAAGAGACGCGTTGAACAATACAGATCCAAAATCAGATATATCCTTGGACCTGTGCATGCCATTCCCAAAGACGTCGGGACCAGAGATGAACAGTCCATCGAGGAGGTGCTGTACCGGGTACAGACCAGTATCGATGCTGCAATGGACATGGCTGCGATGCTGGTACATGACAGCGGAGTTTGTGTCGGCGACCACTACGAGAACATCGATCGCCTCGTGGCGAAGCATGAAATCAACCAGGGGTTTGCACAGAAGCTCATGGTACTGAATGTCACGAGACACGCAACCGTCCAGGAATATGGGGTGCTTGGGAACATCGAAGAGATCAAAGGAATGGTTTTCGCATTCATAAACAGATCGAGGCTAAACTGGATGCACCCTGACATCGGTATTGAATCCGATATCCCCGTCCTGCAGGACTGAGGTGGTCGTCTTCGGTTCTTATGCGAGCAGAACAATGGATACTGATCGAGCGGTATAAGCAGCACAAACAGCAACAACACGATCAGATCTCGTAGATCACATCGATTCCCCTGCGCACCTTCGAGATCTCGTTACCCATGCGGAACAATTTGTTTTTATCAATTTTATACCCGCATAACTGTTCTACGAACCAAAGCGTCTTCAGATGGTCTTCTGCGCTCAATTTCCAGTCCACTTTGTCCTCCGGATAATCCATGCCACCTGCGTAGGCGAGCAGTTCGAGGCGTGCAGTCTCGCTTATCCAGCCGATCTCGACATAATAATCGAGAATGCTCGGCAGATTGTTCGGTCCGACCAGTTCGAGCAGAAAATCGAGCAGTTCCATCGCAACCATGACCTGGTCTGCTTCGTTTCCCACAGAGTTCAGTTTCACGCATGTGGGTGGGGGCACGATCTCGACCTCGGCGACCCTGCCAGCCCCGGCTGATGCCGCTTTCGCCTCTTCAGCCTCTGCTGCCGCGGTAATGAGACGCCCAACATCACCCTCTATCGATGAGATGGTTGTGCGCGCAAAATCGAGACTTGCTGCCAAATCCGATATTTCTGATCTGTTGCAACCGACTGACTCCTGCAGTTCGTCCAGTCTTCCGGAAAAATCGGCTTGTTGCGAAAATATCCCTGATATCTCATCCCCGATATCGGAAAGGACCGAAATCGCTTCGTCTGACCGCGCGTCCATCGTTATCACGGCTACGCCATTCTTTGAGAGCCCTTCCTCTATTGCTTGCAGATTCTTCCTTATGTCGTCGATCTCTGAGCGGTCGATCGCTGGTTCGTTTACAATTTCCGGCTCTTCTGATGATTCCGGCATATAGTAAACAGCCTCGGTGAGCTCTGAAAATGCTGCCACAACCTCTGCGACCTGCGCCGCAATCGAGGAAATGTCCCCCCTGATCGCTTCGACCTCACCGCTAAAATCATGTTGGACACTGATGGGTTCGGGCACCAGTTCAGTGACCGGTTCTGAAAATTCCTGGGAGGAAACTGGGGAATCAAAGAGTTCTTGAGGCATTATTTCAGCATCGCTGCTGAAATCTAATTCAGGAGGAACCTCTGCGACCTCGTGCTGAGCGGATGGCGAATCAACGACGGTAGGTGATTGCGAATACTTCGATATCCTACCTCGAAGCTCACCCGTTCTCGTGATTCGCGTCAGAGCCGCATGCAGCACAGATGATATTTTATCTTTAATCCTGGTGGCTACAGGAGTTGTCTCATCCATTCAATTCCCCGATATGTCATATATCGGTGAATGGATTTAAACGCTTTGGTCTGTTAAGGGCAAAACACCAGCCAATTCCGCACGCAACTCTCCGAGCGTGGCACACCGCTCAGCACACGCGTTATGCTGATGGATACTCTCCTCGTTGATCTGTTTGAGTGAGATCAGCGAATCGTCAGGCAGGTGCGGGAACTCCTCCACAATCGTGTGCGCCATCGCGCGGACACAGTCCTCCACAAATCTCGGAGTCCGGTGCGCTACATCAACCACCGCCGCCTCATCGGATCGTTTGAGCAGTTCGAATATCGTAGAACTCATTGAGGACTCAATGACATCGATCAACTTCGCGAGCGGCACATCGTACCGATCGTGAACCTCAATTGATATGGTTCCCCGCCCGCGCTGGTTGTGGGTTGCCATTGGGACTCGGGTCATGAACTGGGCAATCGTGGCGTCGGGAACGCCGAGATCGACAAGTTCATTCCTTGCACGGTCCCGCATAATCTCCTGCGCACAAGGGCATGCAGTCATCCCAAGTACCTCCGCGCCAACGAGTTTTCGGACCCTGATGTCGTTACCATCCGATCTGATTGCGACCGCCTCTGCAAAGATGTCGACCACGCTCTGGCAGTTCATGTGTGTCACCGGGGTCTCCCGTTTGACCACGTATTCACTCTTCATCTGCACTTCGGCGCGGGATGCATACTCGTGCTTGGTTAAGAGGCGGCGTGCGACAACACCGCACAATTCCTCTATTTCATATACCGGAGCCTCAACCGCCTCCTCCAGGACCTCATCAATGGTCTCAAAGTTTCTTGAAAGGTTTGCGCCCTTACGATCTGGCGGCAGGTCCACAAAGATATTAAATCTTGCGATGAGTACGATCGGGCGCTTGCCCTTGCGTGCAATCTCGATCAGCTTCTTGACGTCGGTTACGCCGACACGTGTCAGGTTGATCGGGATTGCAGGCCTGGTTGCCTGAATATCTGGGAGTTCTACCACGGGTAGTTTCATGTCAGTCTTCTCCAGTACTGGTGATTCGATTCAGTGCTGTATGGCGTTAATATATAAATCTTGTGGAACAGTGGGTGGTGCCAACCTAACACTGGCGTCAGGGAATACCCAAAAATTGATATACCGGTCACAGTTTATTTCAGTAGATGGCATATAAAAATTGTGCCAAAATCACGGAAGGCACAAATTTTACGAATCACACGAACCACCACTTTTACGGATGCATGGAAAGCGCATATACCGAAAATTTTAGAAATACGCGGTGTGCGTTAATGAACCGGAAAATTCATACTATTTGCACAATTCAGGTCATTCGTGTTACATATCTTGCATCAGCACACCACCGGAGCCATAGCATCTTCTGCGAGTGATCAATGTATTGTGAGTTCCCATAGCAGATCACACATCAGCACAAGCCCATGCGAATGCCGACTTTACAGACAGGAGCTGCTCCTGTGTTCGGATTCGCTGGCATGCGCAGATGGACTTTTATATGAAGACGTACAATCAACTAAGTGAGCGAATGAAGCAGGTGCGGTTTCTATGGCATACAATCTCGGCATACCGAAACTAGATGATTTGATCGGGGAGATAAGGGGCGGTACGAACATCATGATGATCGGACCCCCTATGAGTGGGAAAGAGGATCTCATAAACATCATCGCATATCGGGGACTGGCCGATCGCGATGCTGCCGTAATCGTCTCGACGCGGGAGCCAGGAAACAACGTGCTCGAATGGTTCGAACGACGTAACCTGAACATCGCGATGGATAGAATCGGGATTGTGGACTGTGTTACGCGCACCCTAGGGTTTGCCGCACCCGATACCGAGAACATCAAGATGGCGTCAAGCCCGGTTGATCTCACAGGCATCGGGGTCAAGATCAGCCAGTTCTTTGAACACTTCTGGATGGAGATGCAGCTCAGGGAGACGAGACTATGCATCAACTCGCTATCAACGATTCTGATGTACTCGAACCTGCAGACCGTGTTTCGGTTTCTGCACGTCTTCACAGGTCGTATCAAGGCAGCAAATGCGCTCGGCGTCTACGTGATTGAGGAGGGGATGCACGATGCGCAGACGATTGTGACATTGAAGCAGTTGTTTGATGGCATGATTGAGATAAGGGGAGGGGAGGATGGTTATCAAATACGGGTTGTCGGGCTCACGCCGAAGCCAACGCCGTGGTTTGATTATGAAATCAATGGTGTAGATGTTGTACTACGGGGTTAGTAAATATGATAGAGACAGGGATACCGAAGCTAGATGGTTATTTACACGGAGGTGTTCCGGAAGGAAGATCTCTTGTGTATTACACGTACCCTGGCGTAGCTGGTGATGTTTTCGGAATGCAGACGATATGCCACGCCACATCGAACGGTAGACTGGGAGTCTATGTCGCATCCAGTACCGATCCGCAGATGATCCGGGATCAATTCAGCGAGTTCGGGTGGGCTACTGAGAACTATGATGGCAGGTTCATTGTGGTGGACGCGTTCTCATGGCTGATCGGCGCGGATTCGCAGGAACGATACGTCGTGTCCGATCCGGAGGATATTAACAGCCTGACCCAGTGTATCAAGAAAGTGATGGAAGAGATGAGCGAACCCGGGATCATCGTCTTCGAATCGCTCTCGACGATCATGGACCTGTGCGGAGAGTCTGAGACCCTTGATGCACTTGAGGAGTGGAGCCAGTACGCAATGCTCTACGATCATGCGCTGGTTTACAATTTCACGGCATGGCCATATTCCGAAGAGACGCTGCTGCACGTGAAGGAGAATGTTTGCAATTCAGTCATCTCTGTTGGTGGGATTACCGGAGATGTTGTTTTCGGGCAGTATTTTGGGGTGCTGAAGGTGGATTGGGCAGACCTGGCAAGGAAAAGCACGTTGTTCAAGGTTTTGAAGCCGGGCGGCATACGCGCGTACATCCCGAAGATACTGGTCACGGGACCATTCGATGCTGGAAAATCAACGTTCGTGCATGCACTCTCCAACAGGGCAGTCTCAGTGGACCGACTTGGCACGACAATCGCGCTTGATCACGGGCATGTGGACCGCAAAGGGTTTGCCGCAGATATATTCGGAACCCCCGGGCAGGAACGGTTCGATCCGATCGTAAAACTGCTCAGCGGGGAGGCAATGGGAATATTTCTCCTCCTCGACTCGACAAACACCGCTGATTTTGAGAGGGGCAAGCGCATGCTTGAAATCACGAAGTCGTTCGGTCTTCCGGTTGTGATCGTCGCAAACAAGCAGGACCTGGCAGAAGCGCTCACGCCGGAGGAGATTAGAAGAGAACTGGATATGCCAGCGGATGTACGGATCATGCCCGCGGTTGCAGCCACAGGAGAGGGCGTCTTCGAGGCATTCGAGACACTGGTTGAGAGGGTAATGGAGGTGGACTGAGATGTCGACATCGGAAATGCTCGGAAAAGTGCTCGCCGGTCTCGGAAAGGTCGGAGAGATTGAGGCGAGTGCAATATCAACACGAGACGGGCTCCTCATGAATGCGGATATGCATGCTGCTGGCGATCCGGAGACTTTTGTTGCAATGTCGGCAACGATGCTCGGCGCAGCAGAGACCGCAACATCCGAACTGGGCAAGAGTGTGCCGAACCGGGTAATCGTGGAGACCGACGACGGGAAATTAATATGCATGGGCGCAGGACCAAAAGCGCTTGTGGTTGTGATGACAGCGCCGGATGCAGGGCTTGGTCTGGTGCTCGTAGAGATGACAAAAGCCGCAGAAAAAATAGAGAGACTGATATGAAACCTTTAGTCAACATCGGGAAGAACGGAGTTACTGATCAGGTCATTGATGAGATCAGAGAGCAGATGAATGGAAAAAGCGAAATCAAGATACGTATCCTCAAAAATGCACCCGCTAGCGCGTCTGTTATCGCAGAAGAGGTTGCATCGAGGACTGGATTCAAGCTTGGAGATGTGCGCGGGCACACCGCGGTTATTGCACGGTGATTGACATTCACTAACACGAAACACAATCTACACAAAACAGGTATGTGTCAACGGGGGTATCGGGGAGTCCGGCTTGTTGACGCCGGACACAGGGTGATTTTGGGAGTCGGGGGATTTTGTGGAGAGTTTTATTATCATCGGGAATGGGTTTAGACAACCACATAGAAAACAGAGAACACGGGAGAAACAGCAACTCTCTGTGCCCTCCGCGTCCTCTGTGGTTAATTTTCTTTGCCATAATACAATCAACCCGGAAGAAATTAAAAAGCCACATTTTGTGATGGTCGCCAGCATGCCAGACATTTGTGCAATTCATACTATTCATACCAGTTGGGTTCTAATGCTGCTGATTTTAAACAAAATATATAACACAAATTTCACGAATGTGATGAATGCCACGAATTTGACTCTCACAGAGTTGTGGGGGGATGTATGAACAGTTTCGGATCGGCTGATGGTAGTACCAGCACGATCGCCCGCAAAGCCGCAGTCTCGATTCTCTTCGGGTTACTCGGCTTTGCAGTGAACTTCTACCCAATCGACTTAGTCTTTTATGGTTCTTATCAGATGAGCTTCCTGCTCGGTCTCGTATTTCCTATGTTGATAACGCTTGCGTGGGGCTGGCGATACGGACTTCTCTCAGCGCTTGCCGGCGGCTGTCAGACGATGTGGATACTCTGGATACCGGGAAGCGGCTACGGACCGTTTGTATCGGTGCCGCCGTTCACGCTCTGGATCGTCTGGCTCGGATGGTTCTCACGCACCAGTTACAACAGCAGATACGGAATCTATATCGGAGAGCTAATATTTCGCGTCTTCAATACAGCCCTGCTCTACACCGTCTTCAGGTGGGTCTTCACACTGAACGTACCTCCCGCAAACACGGTCATGCCGCTTGCGGTGACACACTCGATCGTCTTTAAGGAGGCGGTGAACGGGCTTTTCATCCTCTTTCTCGCACAAGCGATCCTCCATTCAAACACGGTCAGGCGATTCTTCAGACTGACGGATGGTGAAGCAGACCCGCGTCACGCGTACATCTACACAAACGCAATCATCCTCGGCGGCATGATGCTGATCTTCCTTGCATGCGAGGTGCATCTCTGGAACGACTGGGGACCCGATTTCCGGAATGCCGCCCGCATACTCGGCATGCTATCGCTAATCCTGATAGGGATCCTCTGCACATACATGGCAGCAGACGCCTTTGCATGGGCGAGAACCGTTGAGATTCGCCTGGCAAATGAGCGCATCGAGCATCTGAACGGCGTACAGAAAGCCATCAGAAACGTGAACCAGTTGATTGTGGTCGAGATGGAGAGGGACCGCCTCCTCGAGAGGGTATGCGAGGTCTTAATCGAGGCGAAGGACTACGAAGCGGCATGGCTCGGATTCCTGGAGAGTGACGGGACGTTTGCAACATTCAAGGGCTCCGGTTTTCCAGAGGTCTCCTGCTTCTGCAAGCACGTGATGCACGACGACTGCCCGCCTTGTATCAAAGATGCGCTCACCCGAAAGGAGCCGCTTTTCATGGACCGGTCACAAGACTGTGGAGATTGCCCCTTCAGCGAGCGATGCGTCGGCAAAGAATCCATAATCATCCGTGTCGAGCACGATTGTAGACTCTTCGGGCTGCTTGCCATATTGCCCACATCTGATGCCACCGCAGACGATGAGGAGAAGGAACTCCTGAAAGAGGTTGCGGGCAACATTGCGTTTGCCCTCCACAACATGGAGATCGAAGAGGCACGAAAAATTGCAGAGAAGGCACTTGTCGAGAGCGAGGCGCAATTCCGCAACCTGCTTGAGGGCATCCCGAACGTGGCTGTGTATGGATACGGACATGACGGCACCATTCACTACTGGAATAAGGCAAGCGAGACAGTGTACGGCTACACAGAAGGGGATGCGATCGGCAAAAACATTCTTGACCTGATCATTCCGCCAGAGCTCCGATATGTGATGCGTGAGACAATCGAGCATGGCGCTCAAACAGGGGAGGTGCCAGTGCCATCCGAACTTTCGCTCATGCGCAAGGATGGGGTGCTTGCGCCCGTGTTCTCGAGCCACGTCGTTTTGAAGCGGCACGGACGCGAGCCCGAACTCTTCAGCGTCGATGTTGATCTGGTCGAGCGCAGGTATGTTGAAGCGCGGTTGAGGCGGGCGGTTGATGACCTCAAGCGCTCCAATTCCGAACTCGAGCAGTTCGCGTACGTCGCATCTCATGACCTGCAGGAGCCGCTGCGCATGGTCTCGAGTTATATGCAGCTTCTGAAGCGGCGCTACGAGGGTGAGCTTGATTCTGATGCCGACGATTTCATAGAGTTTGCCGTGGACGGCGCAAGCCGCATGCAGACGTTGATTCAGGATTTGCTGGTCTATTCGCGTGTGGGCACGCGTGGCAAGCCGTTTGAGCCGACAAACTGCGAGGATGTGCTCGGGCAGGTGCTCTCCAATCTGGAAGTGGCAATCGATGAGGGCGGTGCTGTTGTAACTCATGATCCGCTGCCAACGGTTGAGGCTGACGCTTCGCAACTTGCACAGCTCTTCCAGAACCTGATAGGGAATGCAATCAAGTTCCATGGCGATGAGCCTACGCGTGTTTATATAGCAGCAGAGCGAAAAGGCGACGAATGGGAATTCTCGGTCGCGGACAATGGAATCGGGATCGATCCCGAATTCTTTGATCGCATCTTTGTGATATTCCAGCGTCTGCATGGCAGGGATGAGTATTCGGGAACTGGGATCGGTCTTGCAGTCTGCAAGAAGATTGTGGAGCGGCACGGCGGCAGGATGTGGGTTGTATCAGAGCCGGGCAGGGGGGCGACGTTCTACTTCACGATTCCTGCAGTCGCAACAGATGGCGGTGTTCGGGAATGAAAAAGATAGTTGTCTTCTGTGTTTTGCTATTCATCATCTCAAGCGGATGCGTAACCGAAGAAAGACCAACCATGTATAAGAGAACCGACGTTAATCTGACATCGGCTCATAGTCCGGATAAAGAAGTGAACTGGATGGGGCACTGGCTTGGCAACTATGATCGTGAGCCTCTGTTGCGCGAAGTTGCTCAAAACTTTGAGCTGATGAATCCGAATATACAATTAAATCTCAAATTTCCTCAGCATATAATGGGGTTTAGAAGCAAGCAGGAGACCGCTAAGTATATCGCTAAGATGATTCGAACGGGTAATATAGAATGGGATGTTATCTGGATGGACGACCAGATTTACCAGTATACATCTGAAGAGTTAGATGACCCTCAATGGGGTGAAAAATATCTTGTGAATTTTGAAGAGGTGCCTGGTTTTAAGGCAACGCAGAAATCTTTCACCATAGAGGACCCCGTTTATCGGAAGCAGACCGGCGGCATGATTGTAGGACCATATATAGAGGGATATTATCATACGATTTATTACAATCAGGATGTTGCCGAAGAAATGGGCATTGAAATAAAGCAATATGGGATGACTTTCGATGATCTCCTGGGATATGTGAAACAGGTTTCTGAATATAACCAGGAACATAATACAAACATTGCTGCATTCTTCGAGGCAAACGATTGGACAACGGTTGAAATATTGTTCCAAAATCTCTTTAAATCCGAACTCCAAAATTTCAGCAAAGCAAAGGAAGAGGTTGGTTCTGATGAAAAAAATGCTGCCCTCTTAAAGTCTTTTCAGGCTTTTGAAGAGCTGGGCAAATATAATCCATTGATTGATTCGTATAAAGACAATATCTGGTATCAGACAAGGCATCTTGTCCTAAATGATAAATGCTTATTTTATATACACGGTATCTGGATGTACAGCCATTGGATGGGAATAGATGAAGAAAAAACAAAGAAAATGATTCCTGCTGAACTTCCTGTATTTCAACCGGTTGATTATTATTCGGGGGGTTTTGTTCCAACTTGGGCTGTGATGAAAGATGCGCCAAATAAGGAAGAAGCGATTAAGCTTGTGATGTTCTGGAGCACGTCAAGAATGGCTGAAAAATGGGTTCGCTCTACAAAAATGCCTACGGGACTGGTTGGCGAGGTTAGTTCTACTGGCTTAGAGGATACTCAATTTGATACGTTCGAGGCAAAGATTACAGACAAGTATGGCAGCAATGTCTATTACAGCGCAAATGCAGGATATATTTTTGGAGAAGAAAATCAGGATCTATCAACTGCAATAGATTACAAATTAATGCAGTTGCTGGATGGCGAAATAACAGCACAAGCAGCTTATGATGAGATTATGGGGCTGGTTGAGTGAAGGGTGAACATAAGGATGAGGAAAACAGACGCCATCTCAGTCTGAGCTGGAAGATAATTCTGCTTACCATGATTCCATTCCTTCTGGTCCTGATAGCTTTGAGCACACTGACCATCCATGATAAGACGCAGAACGAGCGGGATCTCGTCCTGAGTAGGATCGAATCCTTTGTCAATTTGCTTGAAAGCGGCGATCTGAGTTTTGAAAGCATTCGGGAAAGAGAAAAATTGGAAAAGATGTTCGATGAGCGGGTCATATCGTCCGAGCTTATCGGGCGGGACGGAAGCGTCGTCTACGCCACAGGCACCCCTGAATATGAGGTTGATTCGGAACTGGTCGAGAAGGCGTTTGAGGGTTTCACGGTGACCTACGCCATGCAGAACGGGACCGCGGTATTGATCTCGTTGTATCCTGTTATCGTCGGAGAGACTGTAGTCGGAGTCCTTCACCTCGAACTCTCGTTTGATATGTCAAATGAGAGAATAAAGAAATATACGTTCTTCATTCTTCTATTGAATGCTTGTGGTCTGGTTGCTTCGTTCCTGCTGGTCCGGTTCCTCTCGCAGCGAATCGTGATAAACCGGCTTGTCGCGTTGACTGACATGTCCTCTGAGATCGGCAAAGGAAACTTGCAACACCGGCTGGATATCCAATCGACTGATGAGCTTGGAATTCTTGCATCGGCATTCAACAATATGGCAGGGGAATTGGGGGAACGAAAGCGGCAACTGGATGTGGAGAAAAACAAGGTTCTTGATAAGGTGGAAGAACTGGAAGAGCAGATCACCCGGCGTGAAACTGCGGAGGAGGAGTTGAAACGGACTGTAACCGATCTCAGGCGCTCCAACGCCGAACTCGAGCAGTTCGCGTATGTGGCATCCCATGACCTGCAGGAGCCGCTGCGCATGATCTCGAGTTATGTGCAGCTTCTGGCACGACGCTACGAGGGCAAGCTCGATTCCGATGCCGACGATTTCATCGGGTTTGCCGTAGACGGGGCAAAGCGGATGCAGACGCTGATCAATGACCTGCTGGTCTATTCGCGTGTCGGAACACGCGGCAAGCCGTTTGAGCCGACAAACTGCGAGGACGTGCTCAATCAGGTACTCGCGAATCTGGAAGTGGCAATCGATGAGGGCGGTGCAGTGGTTACTCATGATCCGCTGCCAACTGTTGCGGCTGATTCCTCGCAACTCACGCAACTCTTCCAGAACCTGATCGGAAACGCAATCAAGTTTCATGGCGAGGATGCACCGCGTGTTTATATAGCAGCCGAGCGAAAAGGCGACGAATGGGAGTTCTCGGTCGCGGACAACGGAATCGGGATCGATCCCGAGTTTTTTGAGCGCATCTTTGTGATATTCCAGCGTCTGCACGGCAGGGATGAGTATTCGGGAACCGGGATCGGTCTTGCGGTCTGCAAGAAGATCGTGGAGCGCCACGGCGGCAGGATGTGGGTGGAAGCAGAGCAGGGCAAGGGGGCGACGTTCTACCTCACAATTCCCGCAAAAGGGGGCGACAAATTTGAAAGAAATGAATAAACCAATAAATGTCCTGTTAATCGAGGACGATCCCGGCGATCTTCGCCTGATTCAGGAGATGCTATCAGAGACCAAAGGGTCTTCATCTGAACTTGAGCACACCGGCAGGCGCTCATCAGGACTGGAGCGGCTGTCGGAGGGGGGCTCGATCCGGTCCTGCTGGACCTCGGACTACCTGACAGTCAGGGACGGAAACTTTTGTAAGCGTGCGTGATGACCATGCACCGGAACTGCCAATCATCGTGCTGACCGGCTTTGATGGCATGGCAGTTGCAAACATGGCGGTGCGGGAAGGTGCGCAGAATTATCTCGTCAAGGGCGAGGTGGATGGTGACTTACTGGCACGCTCATTGCACTACTCAATCGAGCGCAAACAGGCGGAAGATGCGCTTCGAGATAGTGAAGAACGTCTCAAGATAAAACTCGATTATATCTTATCGCCTGATAACGATGTTAAGAATGTTTCTCTAACTGATTTAGTTGGTCTGGAAGAACTTCAGCAAATTCAAGACGCTTTTGCCGCTGCGAATGATGTAGCATCCATCATTTCGGATATTGATGGTAAGCCAATTACAAGAGCAAGCAATTTCTGCGGTGTGTGCGAGATCATCAGAAGCACGGAAAAGGGAGATATAAACTGCAGAAAGTCCGAGAAGATTCTTGGGGAGAAAGCAAAAGGCACTTATGAGACCAACTTATGGACAATGCCTTAGCTGTGGTTTTGTCGATGCCAGCGCGCCAATAATTGTTGGAAGTAAACACATTGCAAACTGGCGGATCGGTCAGAGCAATGCAATGCGTGTCGATAAAAATAGAATTGATATAGTGATAAGGGGGACCGGGGAGTTCTGTGAGGTGAGAATTGCCGATCATGGCACAGGGATTCCCGATGAGATGAAGGAGCATATATTCGAAGAGAATTTTGTACATGGCGAGACTGGAAATACCGGTCTGGGATTGTACATCGTCAGGAATGCCATGGAGAGCTATGGGGGATCTGTGTATGTATAGGATAATGTGCTTGAAGGGGCGGTCTTTGTGCTGGCGTTGAGGGCGGTTGTAGAACATACCACATCACAGGCTTTGGGACAAAATTCACACACATCCCCTTCAATGTGGTACCACATCACCCATGATCTCCAAGTACCCCACTCGCCGAATATTGTGCCCAGTCGGTTGTTACGGGTTCTTTACTCTTGTATTCAAATGTCCCATCCCGAACACTCTTTACGATTTTTCTGAGTTCTTCTCCCTGTTTTTTGGATGGCATGCCGCGATAATGAATCGATAAGTATATAAGCTTATGGGTGTATACACCCATATCATGAAAGGGGCGCTTATCGCGTTCACAGTACCTACCGGCAAAGACCGGACCCGAGCGAGCGCATTCGCAAAATCGTTTTACGGGCAGGAAACCAGCTCGCATCACGGGAAATATAGATACCGCAGGCACGGTCTCATGGATGAAATCCCATACAACAAGCTGATACGAGGGGTAATCATCATCCGGACTGATGATGTGGGGCGAGTCACGGAGTTTTTAGAGCAATATTCTGCTGAATACCATGTTCGTGTGGTGGAACTCACAGAGAGGGATCGCGAAGTGATGGAGCCGTCGGTTGAGTAATATTGTCCCAAAGCCCACATCACAGGAAAGTTTTTAAGACTCTAAAGCGCATGATAATGATTGCTACATGGGCATGGGGTACAATGATGACCACATCCTGAAGATGTCCTGTCCACGAAAAAGGACAGGACGTTTTGATTGGGCTTATGTGGGGGGGAAATGACTGACAAATCAATCAATGTCCTGTTAATCGAGGACAATTCTGGCGATCGTCGCCTGATTCAAGAGATGCTCTCAGAGGTAAATGGTGCTCCGTTTGATCCGGTCTGCGTCGACCGACTCTCGGCAGGGTTGGAGCGTATCTCTGCAAACGAGATCGATGTACTCCTGCTGGATCTCGAACTGCCTGACAGCCATGGTATGGATACATTCAGCAGGGTGCAGGCACAGTCGTCGCAGATACCTGTAATCATCCTGACCGGTCTTGATGATGCGATGGTTGCAATAAGGGCAGTGCGGGAGGGGGCACAGGACTACCTTGTCAAGGGTCAGGTGGACGGTAACCTGCTGACACGTTCCATGTATTACGCAATCGCACGCAAGACTGCCGAAAAGCGCGTCAAGCACCTGAACAGCATATTTCGGGCATTCAGAAGTATAACCATGCTGACCGTTGTAGAGACGGACAGGGAGTGCCTCCTTCGGAAAGCATGCGATATTCTGGAGGACATACGCGGCTACGATGCGGTATGGCTCGGGCTCCTGCAGAATGGCGGAACCTTTGCCACAGTCGTTGGCTCTGGCGTGGGTTTTGGTTCTGAGGAGAACGTCCCCGGTCTCTGCGACCATCTGATGCGCGGGGATATTCCCCAATGCGTGAGCAATGCGCTCGAATGTGGGGATCGGTTCATGGTCGTGGATAAATCCATATCGTGCGAGGGTTGCTTCTTTGGCGATGCATATCCCGAGAGCGAGACTGTGATCATACCTGTTGGGCACGAGGAGAGGCTCTTCGGACTCTTCATCATATCGCTTGCAACCGATCTTGCAACCGAATATGAGGAGATCGAGCTTCTGATGGATGTTTCTGATAATGTGGGCTTCGCGCTACACACACTGGAGATGGAAGATTCGATATTGAAACGATGTGAGGTGAGATGATGACAAGGGATATTGGGGGCATGGGAAAACCTGTTGAGATTCTGCTGGTTGAGGACAACCCTGGCGATGTGCGCCTGACACAGGAAGTCCGCAGGGACGGCAAGATGAACAACAATTTGTATGTGGCAACGGACGGTGTGGATGCGGTAACATTCCTGCGAAGGGAGGGGGAGTACGCCGATTCCCCAGTGCCGGACATAATCTTGCTCGACTTGAATCTGCCAAAGAAAGACGGTCGTGAGGTGCTCGCAGAGATCAAAGCCGATTTCGACCTGAAACGCATCCCGGTGGTGGTCTTGACCACATCAAAGGCAGAGCAGGACATCCACAAAGCATACAACCTGCATGCAAACTGCTACATCACAAAACCGGTCGATCTGGACCAGTTCATACAGGTGGTTAAGTCTATCGAGGATTTCTGGCTCACGATTGTGAAACTGCCGCGAGTTCATGACGATGCCTAATACTTGTAAGCAGATCAAGGTTTTGTTAATCGAGGACAACAGCGGTGACGCTCGCCTGATTCGGGGGATGCTCTCTGATGTGGACAATGTCACGTTTGATATGAGGTGTACTGACAGGCTATCGACAGGACTGGAGTTTCTTGCCGCAGAGTATATCGAGGTCGTTCTGCTGGACCTCGGACTCCCTGATAGTTCCGGACTCGATACATTTGCACGCGTACATGGCAGGGCACCGGACGTGCCGATTGTGATGCTCACAGGTCTTGACGACGCAACGCTCGCAATCAAAGGGGTGCAGGCGGGTGCACAGGACTACCTTGTCAAGAGCCATGTGGATTCTGACTCGCTGACACGCTCCATATACTACGCAATCGCGCGTAAAAAGGCAGAAAAGCAGATCGAACACTTAAACAGCCTTCTCAGAGCCGTCCGCAGCGTCGATCAGCTGATTATGATTGAGACTGACCGGGATAGTTTTCTCCACGGGGTGTGTGCGGCTCTGGTAGACACTCATGGCTATGATGCCGTGTGGCTCGGGTTTCTCGGGGACACTGGAAAAATTTCCAGTGCTTCGGGCGCCAGTTCCGGAAACGATGCTTCCAACTTCCCCGCGCAGTTCATAAGAAATGCGTGGGGCAGAAATCACCCCCCGTGCATCGAAAACGCTCTCACCAACAGAGACGGTTCCATAATCACGGTCGTTGACAGGCAAACAACATGTGGCGATTGCCTCATCAGCAGCGTCTGCACGGGTAAGGAAGCCGTGGTCATCCGTCTCGAGCACGCCGGCAGACTCTTTGGGCTACTCGCAATATCGCTTACATCCGCTGCCGCTGCCGACCGGGAGGAGAAAAGTCTCTTGAAGGGGGTGGCTTTTGACATAGCGTTTGCACTCCACAACATGGAACTGGACGAGACGCGCAAACAGGAGGAAGAGCAGATACAAGCGTCCCTGGATGAAAAGGAAGTGCTGTTGCAGGAGGTTCATCACCGTGCAAAGAACAATCTTCAAGTCATATCGAGTCTGCTCAATATGCAGGCACGGGCAGCAGGAGATGCGACCGCAGTTGACGCACTCACCGAGTCCAGACACAGAATCGATGCCATGATTCTCATCCACAACCAGTTGTACGAAAAAAGCGACCTCACAGATATTAGCATGAAGAAGTTTGTGGACCGATTATTGAGCCAGTTGTTCCAGACTCCTCCGGTCCGGGCTACGGAGATCGTATCAGATGTCCGGGTGGTGGATCACCCGTTTCCGGTATCGATTGCGATACCGGTCGGACTGGCGATAAACGAACTGCTCACGAACGTTCTGTTGCATGCTTTCAATGGCAGAACTGATGGGAAGATCGAAATTGCTCTCGATGCGCCAGAGACTGGCAGGATCGGTCTGAAGGTCAGCGATGATGGTGTCGGACTGCCAGAGGATTTCGACATCGATTCCACCGGAACGCGTGGTCTGCGTCTCGTGAAGCTGCTCATGAGGGATCAGTTACAGGGTGATATTGAGGTTCTCAGCGATTCAGGGGGGACGACCTTCAAGATCGAGTTGGGGCTGGAAAGTGATTACGAGGATGTGAAGAGCCATGGGAAAAACAGCTAAACCAATTGAGATTCTGCTGGTTGAGGACAACCCCGGTGATGTGCGCCTGACACAGGAAGTTCTCAGGGATGGCAAGATGAACAACAATTTGTATGTGGCAAAGGATGGTGTTGATGCGGTAACATTCCTACGAAGAGAAGGGGCGTACACTGATGCACCCGTACCTGACATGATCCTGCTCGACTTGAACCTGCCAAAGAAGGACGGTCGCGAGGTGCTCGCAGAGATCAAAGATGACCCTTTCCTGAAGCGCATCCCTGTCGTAGTTTTGACCACGTCAACGGCAGAACAGGACATCCACAAAGCCTACGACCTGCATGCAAACTGCTACATCACAAAACCGGTCGATCTGGACCAGTTCATACAGGTGGTTACGTCCATCGAGAATTTCTGGCTCACGATCGTGAAACTGCCGCGGGGCGAAGAGGATGGCAGATATACCAATTAAAGTTCTGTTAATCGAGGACAACCCGGGAGATGCCCGCCTGATAGAGGTGATGCTCTCTCTTGTGAGTGGCACTCTGTTTGATGTGGAGAATGCCAACCGGCTCTCGGATGGGCTAAAACATCTTTCAGAAGGTGGAATTGATGCGGTTCTGCTCGATCTCGGGCTTCCGGACAGCTCCGGGCTTGATACATTTAAGAAGGTGCATGATCATGCACCGGAAGTGCCGATCGTGATGCTCACTGGTCTCGATGATACGGAGCTTTCCCTTGAAGGCGTGCGCATGGGAGCACAGGACTATCTGGTCAAGGGCAGGGTGGATGGCGATCTGCTGGCACGCACACTACGCTACGCAATCGAACGCAAAGCCGCGGAAAAGCGTATCAAGCACTTAAACAGCGTCCTTAAGGCGATCAGAAATGTAAACCAGTTAATTGTGACAGAGACGGAGCGGGACAGTCTCCTCAGGAAATCCTGTGATGCCCTTGTGGATGCACGGGGCTATGATGCGGTATGGCTTGGATCCATAGGGGATTGCGGGACATTTGACATGGTTGTGGGTTCGGGTTTCCGAGAAGATATTGCACATTTCAGCGATCGTGTTGCCGGTGGCGATCATCCCCCCGGTATCAGGGATGCGCTCTCTCGAAAGGAGCAGGTCCTGGTAATAGACCGGACAGACGTGTGCGGGGACTGTTTCTTCAAAGACACGTGTCACGGAAGGGCGGCTGCGATCATCCGTGTCGAGCACGCGGGCAGGTTATTCGGGATGCTTGCCGTCTCATTCGCACCCGATGTCGCAGTGGATTGTGAGGAGAAAGAACTTCTTGCGGAGGTTGCTTCTGATGTAGGGCTCGCCCTTCATAACAGTGAGATTACAGAGGCACACAAGATGGCTGAGGACGCTCTTCTGGAGAGCGAGGAAAAATATAGAACCCTTTATGATTCTTCCAGAGATGCCATCATGATATTGACTTCTGGCGGAAGATATCTCGGCGGAAATAGCGCTGCTGTAAAGATGTTTGGATGTAAAAGCGAAGGAGAATTTACCTCTAAGACTCCTGCTGATTTATCTCCTGAGTATCAGCCAGATGGGGCATTATCTTTAGTTGCAGCTCAACAGAACATGGCAATAGCTATGGAAAAGGGATCGTATCTCTTTGAATGGAAACATGAACGAATGGGCGGGTGGGAATTTTTCGCTACCGTTTTATTAACCCGGATGGAACTGCAAGGCAAGAAAATTCTTCAGGCGAATGTTCGCGACATCACCGAGCGCAAAGTTGCCGAGAAAGCACTTCTGGAGAGCGAAGGAAAATATCGCTCATTGATAGATGATGTGCTTGATACTTCTGATGTGGGAATTTTCATTCTCGACAACGAATTTAAGGTTGTCTGGATAAACCATTCAACAGAGAAATATTTCAATTTGAAAAGAGAAGATGTGATCGGAAAAGATAAACGACAACTCATTTGCGATGGGATCAAAGATATTTTTGAAGATCCGGAAACGTTCAAGCAAAAAGTATTTGCAACGTACGATAATAATAGACATATAGAAAATTTTGAATGCCACGTGCTTCCTGGCGAAGAACGGAACGGATACTGGCTTGAACATTGGAGCCAACCGATCCGATCCGGACTGTATAAAGGCGGTCGTATTGAATATTACTCAGACATCACCGAGCAGAAAGCAGCTGAAGAGATGCTGCGGATGGCTGGAGAACGGTTCAAGACGATTGTGGAGACCGCACCCAGCATACTCATGATCAGCGATGCGGAGGGCAGTAACACATATATCAGCCCAAACTGCGAGGAGTTTACAGGACACGATCCGGATGAGCTTACAGGCGGGATAATGCAGTGGGTGCATGAAGATGATGCGGAGCGTGCGAAAAGGATCTTTGAGCGCACATTCCACAAGGGTGTGGGATGCAAGGATTTCGAGTACATGGCTGTTAAGAAGAACGGAGATGTCTGGTATGCATCAAGCTCATGGGAGCCGCTTATAGATGCGAAAGGGGAGTTTAAAGGAGCAGTATTTCAGACAATTGATATCACAGAGCGAAAAGCTGCGGAAGAATCGATTAAGGATAGTGAGAGCCGGTACAAGCACCTGTATTCGATGGTCCGGTTGATGTGTGACAATCTGCCAGACCTTATATGGACTAAGGATCTGGAGGGCAATTTCATCTTTGTAAATACGGCTTGCTGTGACATACTGCTGAATGCCAGGGACACTGATGAGCCGATTGGGAAAGACGATATATACTTTGCCAAGAGGGAGCGTGAAACCCATCCTGAAAACCCCGGCTATCACACATTCGAGGAGACTTGTCTTGATTCTGATTCAACGGTTATGGAAACAAAAAAACCGCAGAGATTTGAGGAGTCCGGCAATGTCAAAGGAGAATTCATCTACCTCGATGTTTATAAGGCGCCTTTCTGGGATGAAGAATATACCATGTTAGGTACGGTGGGCTGTGCAAGGGTTGTGACAAAAGAGAAAGAGATGGAAGAAGCACGCAGGAAAACGGAAGAAGAGATCGAACGGTCACTGATGGAAAAAGAGACGCTCCTGCGAGAGATTCACCATCGCGTAAAGAACAATCTTCAGGTTGTTTCAAGCCTTTTGAGCATGCAGGCACGGACTGTCAAAGATAAAGACACAATTGAGATGCTCTCTGAAGCCAGGAACAGAATAAATACAATGTCCCTCATCCATAGCCAGTTGTACGAAAGCAGCAACCTCTCAAATATAAACATAAAAAAGTTTGTAGGTGGGTTGTTGAGCCAACTGCTACAGACGCATCCGGTTCAGGATACAAAGATCATATTAGGTATCCGGGTGGCGGACCGCCCGTTTCCAATTTCGCTTGCGGTACCAATCGGACTGGTGATAAACGAACTGCTCACAAACGCTCTGTTGCATGCTTTCGATGGTATAAGCGAGGGGACAATCGAGGTCGCTCTCGATGCATCAGAGGATGGCAGGATCAATTTGAGAATCAGCGATGATGGTGTTGGACTGCCAGATGACTTTAACATCGATTCCACCGGAACGATTGGTCTGCGTCTCGTGAAGATTCTTGTGGAGGAGCAGCTGCAGGGTGACATGTCAATTACGAGTGATGGGGTGGGGACGATCTTTGGGATGAGTTTTGTTGTGGAGGGCGAGAGCAGTTGGTGATGCTTGCAATCGTGCCAGAGCGCCGGGATTCGATTACATAGCTCAACCGGAACACCGAGACTACGACACCACGTCATCGAGCCGACCCATCTCGATTGCGAGCTTGATCTCCTGCGCGATCCTCTTTCCGGTAGATAGACCGGGTTCGATTAAGTCCGAGTAGGGGGAGCCGGATATGAATAGATTCGTGCCAGCGACAATCCGCGCCGAGACCTCAAAGACCTTGAACTCAAGGGTGTCGGTACAGATCGTCTCGAGGCAGAACGGACCAGTCATCCCGCCGAAGAGTTCGATTGACCGCGCAACAACCCGTTCTCCGAGCTCAAAGACCTTCGGAAGGAGCGACTCACGCAGAACGAGCGGCAGGTTACCTGTGACAACGAAACTCGGGTTGATCCCGGAAGAGGCTCCGATCTTGTAGAGTTCGTCGATGTTTGCCTCGACCCTTCTGTCGATTCCGTGTAGTTCGAGCG
>DAWR01000214.1:29377-34785 GCA_002506015.1 Candidatus Methanogasteraceae archaeon UBA261
TAGTACCTTGATCCGAGCACAAACTCCTGGATTACGTACTCCTGCGTGTCATCGATCTGCTTCTCAAATTCTGCCCGGTTCTTTGCTATGAAAAACCCGCGCCCGCCTTTTGCACCATGATACTTCACGATTATGGGGCGATCGATCTCGTCGGGCGAGTTGTACTCGACCGGCATCGAAATGCCGGCACTGGTCAGCCATTCACGCTCCATCATCCGGTCGGATTCCCATTCAAGCACTCGTTTGTTCCCGAAACTCGGAATATCGAGGCGTGCGAAGTTCGATGCTCCGAGATACTCGACAAACGAGCCGTGGGGGATTATAATTACATTTTTCTCGATTAATTCAGGAGCTTTCTCGATTATCTCCTGATATGATGCAACTGAAAAGAATTCGTCCGGTTTTGCTCCAGGGAATGCATCATAAAATTTAGGGGGCTCTCCAAGACAGATGCCGAGCGTCCTGAACCCCTCTTTACGCGCGCCGTCGAATATCTGGAGGCTTGTGTGCGAGCAGACTGTGGCGATCGTCGGGCTTACGTTTTCTGTCATGGTTGAAGTGAATAAGTATGTAAGTAGGCCGGGGCCGAGATTTGAACCCGGGTCGTGGGATCCACAGTCCCATAGGATGACCAACTACCCTACCCCGGCAATGTGGTTGGGTGTGTTAATCATAACATCGCTGTGAACATAAAAAGGTACTGCATAGGTTGGACGAACCCGTGGCATTCGTTGATTCGTCACATCCGTTCAGTCCAACGAAGCCACCACCACAGTTCTCGAAGATTTTGACCCGTGTGCCAAACATCGTTACGACCCCAACGCGCCGGCAGATACTTATCACATAAACATTCAAGTGATAATAAAATACAAACGGGAGAACTATAAATGGATAATATATTATATCTTGCACCTGCTGCAGGCATTCTCAGCCTGATATTTGCAGGTCTGTTTGCACGCACGGTCCTGAAGCAGCCAACCGGCACAAAAGAGATGCAAGAGATCGCATCCGCGATTCAGGAGGGTGCGATGGCGTATCTGAACAGACAGTACAAAACAGTTGCGATCGTTGCGATCATTCTGGCTGCTGCGATCTTTGTTCTGCTTGCTGACGGGGCAAAGATTGCAGCCGGGTTCCTTGCCGGCGCAGTAGCCTCTGCCGCGGCAGGATACATCGGCATGAACGTCTCGGTTCGCGCAAACATCAGAACCGCGAATGCAGCGAAAGGCGGAGTTGAAAAAGCGCTCTCCATTGCATTCAAGGGCGGCGCGGTGACCGGGCTTGCCGTGGTTGGTCTAGCACTACTTGGCACAAGTGGGTTCTACATATTATTCGGGGGGGTTCCGGAGAATGTCCACCTGATAATTGGCTTCGCGTTTGGTGCGAGCTTAATCAGCCTCTTTGCACGGGTCGGAGGCGGCATCTACACAAAGGCGGCGGATGTCGGGGCTGATCTCGTAGGTAAAGTGGAAGCAGGCATCCCTGAAGACGATCCGAGAAATGCGGCTGTGATTGCTGATAACGTCGGCGATAACGTCGGCGACTGCGCGGGGATGGGTGCAGACCTCTTTGAGACGTATGTTGTGACCGCGCTTGCCGCGATGCTTCTTGGTGCGCTCGTGATAGGCGAGTACCCCAATGCTGTCACGTACCCGCTGATGCTCGGGGCGGCTGCGATAGTAGCCTCGATCATCGCAGTCTTCTGTGTCAGACTCGGCAAGGACGGGAAGATTATGCGTGCGCTGTACAAGGGAGTTTCCGCCGCAGCACTGCTCAGTATTGTTGCATTCTATTTCATCACAGATCGGATGATGGGTGGCGATATCAGGTTCTTTTATGCGACTCTCGTCGGGATCGTGATCATGGTTTTGATCGTGATCATTACCGAATATTACACCGCAGTCACATTCAGACCGGTTAAGACGGTTGCTCATGCATCAGAGACCGGTGCAGGCACAAACATCATATCGGGTCTCGCAATCGGTCTTGAAAGCACTGTAATGCCAGTGATCGTGATCTGTTTCGGCATACTGGTCTCATTCTATGTTGTTGGCGGACTGGACGATGCAGCAATCGGCGTGTACGGCATCGCTCTTGCGGCGGTCGCAATGCTCTCGACGACCGGGATCATCGTTGCACTCGATTCGTACGGACCGATCACAGATAACGCAGGCGGCATCGCAGAGATGGCTGCGCTTCCATCGAGCACCAGGGATGTGACTGACAAGCTCGATGCCGTCGGAAACACCACAAAAGCGGTGACCAAGGGATATGCGGTCGGATCTGCCGCTCTCGGAGCACTTGCACTCTTTGCGGATTACAGGCATCAAGTGAATCTTGTTGACGCTGGTGCGCTCGGTCTTGATAACCCGATGGTGCTGGTCGGGCTCTTCATCGGCGGGCTCCTTCCGTTCCTCTTCAGCGCGGTCACGATGAATGCAGTCAGCAAAGCCGCTTTCGAGATCGTGGAAGAGGTGCGAAGGCAGTTTCGGGAGATTCCGGGCATCATGGAAGGAACCACAAAACCGGAGTACGGGAAGGCTGTGGATATCGTGACAAAGGCTGCGATAAAAGAGATGGTGATTCCAGGCATTCTTGCGATCGGTGTGCCGCTTACTGTCGGCATCGTGCTTGGTCCGGTTGCGCTCGGCGGGCTTCTGATCGGAATCATAGTTGTCGGACTGCTGATGGCACTATTCATGGCAAACAGCGGCGCTGCGTGGGATAACGCGAAGAAACTGATTGAAGACGGTGCACACGGCGGTAAAGGCTCTGATGCGCACAAGGCGGCAGTCGTTGGAGATACCGTCGGCGATCCGTTCAAGGACACATCAGGACCCGCGCTGAATCCGTTGATCAAGGTGGTCAATATCATCGCGATACTCTTTGCCGGACTATTCGGAGGAGGGCTCCTCTAAGACTTTTTTATTGTCTTATAATTGGGTTCGGAAAACTAGAGAGCAACAGAGGACGCATAAGGGACCGGCAACTCTCTGTGCCCCGCGTCCTCTGTGGGTAATCTTCTTTACCAGTATGTGTTTAGCTGAAGCGAAAAAACAACGAGATTAATACACGAAGATGGTAGTCTTTCTCGCGAAAATCTGTGTGATCCTGTGGTTGGCTAAACACACACTCGAATCGTCATGAATGCCCAACCCGCATCGACACAAGGCGACGCAACAATCTCGCTACATCATATCTCTCTGATCTCGCGCAGTCTTGGCAGATCCGCGTACGTAAAGAGCATGGTCAATGTGACAAGGCTCCGCATCCCCCTTTTCGTGAGAGAAATCCCAAGATTGTGCCCGTACGATGAGTTTTCCTTCTGAAACTCCTCTATTGATCTCGTATCGATCGCATTTTCATCCTTCATGTACCACTGTGGTGCTCTGAGCAGTGCCACATTCTTCATTGCGTTCTTCGTGTCAACATCCAGGGACAGTTTCTCAACGGCGACACCGATCATGGTCGGAACGTCGATTGGCTTATGCCCGCCCACCGGGACGAAATACCGGGCAAGATCCTTTGAGAGGATGCTTGCACGACCAAAGACGGAAAATCCACCTTCGGGAAGAGATATTGCGGAGATTATGTCTTTGATTCCAAGGCTTAACGGCGTGGATATCTTTGGGTCTGAGCCTGAGAGAATGTCAGAAACGACTGCGGCAGCGTACTGGTTGAATCGCTGATACAGGCTCTCCGTGTTATCGGTGTAAGCGATGCGCTGATTGTCCATCAGGATGAATGCGCGGGTGTACTTCATAAGGCGCTCAATTGCGTAACTTGTGTTCTGGTACTGCGCACGCATATCCGCACCACCCGGGGCTGGCAGCACGCCAAGAATCATGAACGGAATTCCAAGATCATCCAGCGCGCGTGCGACTGCGGGTGATATTCCACACCCCACAGTCCCGCCAAAACCAAGAAAGATGACCGCGGAATCAACAGCATCCTCGCCCTTGCCCCCTCCGACCTTCTCATTCAAAACCTCGATTAACACGGCATCATGAGCGTCCATTGCGGATGCGGAGGCGGTAGTGTCACTGAAATCCGTCCGACCCTCTAAATCACTTCCCAACTGAAAGAGCCCTTTATCGGTGAGCATGTACTGCTCCTTCTTTTTGATGTGCTTGAGTGTGGTCCTCGGGTTGATTGCGAGCTTCGGATTTTTTCCCGCCCCCCGGTAACAGACCGCGTCGAGCAGCACACTTCCCGCGTTTCCCGTACCGATCAGTAAGGCTGCCATACACTCGGATTAACCGCAACGCATATATGATTTTTCGTGGTGATTATATTATGGTTCGAGTGATCAATCTGCTGGCTGCAATCCTTGTTCTCTCTGCAATCGTGATGCCGGCTCTCGCTGACGAGGCACTGAAGCGGGAACTGGTTGAGCAGGTGTGCGAGGTCAGACTGCCCGTTCTTGCGCGGTATCAGGAACTCAGCCTCATGCACAAACAGATCCTAATCACGCTGCAGACCCTCCCTGAAGATCAGATCACAAAATCAACCAAGGAATGGGCAAATATTGCGGCAGGGTCTGACGGAATCCTCGTGAAGTTTGATAAGATCAATGATCTTGCATCAAAAGACGATTCACAGTCGCATAAAACTGCAATTTCTGATGCGATCGGACTGAAGGATGCCATAAGCTCTCTTGAAGGATACAAACAGGCAAAAGATAATTTTATCACGTTTTATCCGGGAATTGCGCTTCAGCACTTTTTTACGGATCAGGGGGTGTATTTTGAGACGCTGGCTGCGAACGAGACCGAGACGCATAGAGCAATTGCATACTACGAAGATGCGTTGAACGCATACAGGGAGGCAGAAGACATCACAAAGACGACTTATATCGATTTAAAGGTTAAGGAACTGCGATCCGAGTACCTCTTTGACATGGAGGCTGCAAATGAGTCGCTCACAATCGGCGAAACGAAATTTGAGGATGCCAGGTATGGAATCAATTGCACGGGAAACCCGGTATCCGTTGCGATCGGAATCCTCGCATCAAAGAGATCGGAAAGAGAGCTTACGACTGTTTATAAGATATACACAAAACACGGGGATGAAAGGGCGCCGCAGATCGGCGAGATGGTTGCTGAGACTGCGATCATCCATTCCGAACTCGTGAACGTCTTCTTGAAGTATGCGGCGGTCTCTGTTGCGCTCGTCATTGCGCTACTTGCGTATATGCTCTCTCTGATCTTCAGATGGACGCACGCGGTCGAGGATACGCTGCTTGGAAACGAGGTGATCCAATGAGAAAGGCTGTATTTTTGTTTATTATACTTTTTGTGTTCATGCAGACTGCACAGGCAGATCTTACGGTGAGTGGCGGCTCCTGCACGATCAAAGAGCTGGATGGGTCGGCGACTGTGACGCTTACTCTGACAAATACTGAAAAC
>DAWR01000012.1 GCA_002506015.1 Candidatus Methanogasteraceae archaeon UBA261
CAAAAGATCGATATAAGCCATCCCATTAACCTCAGCCGCTTTCTTAACCTTATTCAGAAAATCGATCGGATATGCTGGACATGCTGTTGCGACATAAGGTATCCTGTGAGCTGCCATGATCGCAGGCATATCCTTTGCCACCTCAACCTTCCCGACCGGCGTTGTTGATGTATATGACGCACGCGGCGTCGAGCTTGCCCGCTGGTGCCCGGTGTTTCCGAATGACTGGTTGTTGTAGCAGATGTAAATCATGTCGATGTTCTTCTCTGCCGCTCCTGATAGGCTCTGGAGTCCGATGTCGTACGTTGCGCCGTCGCCAGCATAACCCAGGATATTGGCATTGATGTTCTTTCTTCGCAGCGCATAGTAGAGTGCTGTTCCTGCAGCACCAGTATTCTCGATTGCAAGATGGATCCATGGAACCTTGAGCGGAGTGGTTGGATAGACCGGTAGCAGGGTCATGCAGCCGGAGCCATTGATGACGATTGTGTCCTTGCCGAGAACCTTCAGTGCAAGACGAAGCCCGAGGGATGCAGAGCAGCCCTGACATGCGACATGTCCTCCGACAAGGTAATCTTCCATCGGGATATCGGTCAATTTCTTCAGATCAGGGGTTTTCAAAATATCCACTCCTCTACGTCTCGTCCAAGTCTTTTAAACATCTGCTCGTACTTTTCGACCCCGATCCGTCTGCCTCCAAGCCCTGCAATGAAACTGGTAACGCCCCTTCCAAGGCAGGCTTTCACCTCGGTTGCTATGATCCCGCCGCTTCCCGGGGAGATATCCTGGTCAATGACACCGATCTCTTCCACAAGAGAGAGCGCATCAACGATCTCCTCGCATGGAAACGGACGCATTGCCCTCAACCTGAGCATTCCCACCTTTTCTCCCTTCGCTATCAGTTTGTCGACCGTGTATTTGAGTATCGCAGACTCAGAGCCGCAGATCACAAGTACACGCTCGGAATCTTCCAAACAGTACGACTCAACAAGCCTGTACTTCCTACCGGTCATCTTCTCCCACTCTGCGCAGACATCCGTTATGACGCCCTTTGAATTCTGCATCGCCATGCGCTGCTGTGACCTGAAGTACATATACTTGTCAAAGACAGCGCCGCCCATACTCATCGGCTCTTTCGGATCCAGAATGGTATGTTTCGGGTTGTACGCGGGCAGAAAATTATCCATCTCATCCTGATCCGGGATATCTACCGGTTCTCTTGTTGCGGAGAGCGTAAAACCATCGAGATTGATCATCATCGGAAGCAAGACCTCGCTATTCTCCGCAATCTTGTACCCCATAACCACGCTATCCAGAACCTCCTGGTTGTTCGAGCAGAATATCTGGAGCCATCCGGAGTCTCGCTGCACGAGCACGTCGTTGTGATCCGACCAGAGCGTTATGGGCGCGGATAGACCTCTGCTGACGTTGACAATGATCACGGGAAGCCTGAGACCGCTCGTCACAAACATCATCTCGGTCATCAGCAGGAGCCCCTGCGAGCTTGTCGCGCTGAAGACGCGTGTGCCGGCAGATGAGGCGGCTGCAAGAGCGCTCTGAACGCTGTGTTCTGATTCCATCGGTATGAAGTCAGCATCCATCTCGCCACTTGCAATCCACGATGCGATCTCCTCTATTATCGCGGTCTGGGGAGTTATCGGAAAGTTTGGGATTATCTCTGCCCTTGCAAGCCTTGCCCCCCATGCGGCAGCGCCATTCCCCGTGATCATCCTCCTCGTGTCCACTTTCACACCTCCCTTGTGGCTGTGATGAACCTGCAAACATTTACACAGATCCCGCAGCCCTTGCAGTGATCGTAGTCGATCCGGATATTATCACCATCATCATCGACGTGTATGGCACCTTCCGGACAGAAGACCCAGCATTTGCCGCACCGCACACATCTATCGCTGTCAATTATCGGTCTGAAGACTCTCCACGTACCGGTATCGTTCTTAAGCGCGCTCGCAGGCTCTCTGATCACTGGAACGCCGCGCTCTCCATCGTAGGCTATATTAATAATCTTCATCTCACTGTCGCCCCCGCCCCTGTCACCAGCTTACATGCTTTCAGTGCGCCTTTTATGTTCTTATCGATCAGATCCTCCGGATATTTCCCGAGTTCGTCTCTGACCGCCTTCTTGAACGCATCGACTGTGATAATATGCGTTATCCCGATCAAAAATCCGATGATCACCACATTCGGGATCGGCTTTTTCAGATACTCGAGTGCAAGACCGGTTCCATCGACACAGAAGACTCTTCTATCTTTTATTTCAGGATGTGCATCTTTAAAATCCCCGGTGCTCCGGGTTGTGTTTATTATTATCGTGCAATCGTCGGACAAGTCTGAAAAGACATCCTTGACCTCGATTATCGACTCATCGAGTAGTATCAGAATATCAGGCTCTGCGATGTACCCTCTCAGAAGGATCGGTTTGTCGTCGATTCGGACAAACGCCATGACCGGCGCGCCTCGTCTGGCAGCACCATACAGCGGGAAGTCCTGCGCATACTGTCCATCATAGAGTGCTGCTGTGCCAAGTATCCGGGAGGTCACAACCACGCCCTGACCGCCCCGTCCGTGTATTGTTATCTCGGGCATATCTACCTGTTGCGTTGCAGCGAGGGGTAGTTTCTCTCATCGGTATCAATCTATCTAAACCTTTCGCAAAAATAGCAAAAATAGCAAAAATAAATGTGACTGCTCAGGTATGTAAAACACCATCATGAGACTTCACTGTGCAGAGACTACTTGGGCACGGGACATACTATGCCCAAATAGCGAATTTAACCGTAGAGTGTGCAGAGCCCCGCAGAGGGTTGAAAACGGTCTCGAAACTCTTGCNNNTTCCTCTGTATCCTCCGCCTGTTGACAAGAAGTTGCATCACAGATTGCCTATACCTGCTACCGCCCATTTCTGTAAACTTGAGACTATTAAGATTAAAAATATAGAAAACTAATACTCGCATTTTTTAATTATAAGCCGTCCCAACCATTCTGCAACTTTTCATATTTGATAGAAGAGCTGTATGATTATACATCCCGAATTTCGGTGAATCGAAA
>DAWR01000140.1 GCA_002506015.1 Candidatus Methanogasteraceae archaeon UBA261
TTTTCAAAATGAGAATTGCTGCCCATAAGCTCCATTATGCCGCGTATCTCCCGATCCCGGTTCTCTTCTGCCAGATCATAACGCCACCCGCTCCGACAACATCACGGCTCGATGCAACCGAGCCGCGGGCGCACCGCACTCTGGTAGTACTCGCCCCAATCGTCATAACTCATGCCCGAGTTGCATGGCAGTTTCTCGCGAAACTCCTTTGTGAGTTCGTAACACGTATCACTGACCCACGGGGTATGAAAATCGAACTGGTCAAAGTCGCCCCACTCCTCAAGCAAGGAAAGCGGCGGAAATCCCACCTCGATGCACCTCTGGTAGAGCGGGGTTCCGGGATACGGGACAAAAAACGAGAGGAGAAAGTCCAGTTTCGCAAGATCGCTCTCTTCATGGAAGATATCAATCATCCGTTTCATCATCTCAAACGTGTGCACAATCTCGGTCTTTGTATCAATGCCAGGAATTCCCACCATGAACGATCCCCTCAGATCAATATCATGCTCTGCGCAACGGTGCGTGCATTTGAGGATATGGTCAATCGATGCACCTTTCCCCATAGCGTCGAGCGATGGCTGGTACCCGCTCTCAAAGCCGATAAAGACCTGCGCTCCGCAGAAGCTCCCACACAGCAGAATCGAGGCGGTGCAGATGCTCCATCCTCCCGTTTACGAGGGTGAACCGTACCTCCAGTCTACTTTTGAGGAGTTGCCTGCTTGTTTCTTCACACGGCGGACGTTCGGAAGAAACCACGATCCCGTATCATGAATCCTGATGCGCTCTGCGCTTCCGATCTCACCCCAGCACCGAATTCACCCTTGGCGACATACAGTAATCGCACTTCGCAGGCAGATACCGACTCGTAGCACAGTTCTTGCACATCTGCACCGGCGCAAGCGCAACCTCGGGATTGAGCGCAACAGCATTGACCATCGCGGCGATGCTCGGAGGCTCCGGAGCAAGCAGGCATGGCTGGTCGATGAACCGCAGAAGCGCGGTTGCCCGCACCGTTATGGCTGTGAACGGATACGCATACGCCTCTGGATGATTGAGCTCAGGATGATCCCTGACCGGTGAGAGATCGATAGGTATGCCAGCAACCTTCCCACCGTCTCCTCTTGGTTTCGGTGCATTCACTCGCTCGCCTCTGGTGATGAAGTCCAGAAAGTCATTGACATGAAGTTCGCCGACCATCGATCTGTCGAATGGGTGTGTCAGAATGAAGTTCTTGAATCGCTTCTGCATCATATCCTGGATATAATCGGGCGTGAACCCGTCCCATGCAAGTATATCCGCTGTCGCAGACGCACATGCGCCGGTTGCGATATATCCCACATCAAACGGATTTTTGATCTTACCTTCGGATAGCGCGGTTCTGAGTGTGTTCTCTGCAACCTTTGAGACTGATTCAAGGATTGCCATGCACATATCGTCTCTGCACAGCTTGTAGTATGATGATCCGATGTGGTGACCGATATCGCCAACGTGTGTCGGGAGCATCACGATGTTTGCCGGGTGCACCCCGGAATCGTACGCGCTCTTGACATATCCGCGGAACTTCTCGCGGTAGAGTTCAAAGTATCTGGACCGATCGTACGATGTGTGACCGAGTTCTCCCATCAGCTGTAGCATCGACTGAACCGGCTTATCCCAGTTCAACTTCAAAGCCTTCTTCTCCTCTTCTATCGCCTCTGCGACGTTTCCGGTGCTGCCAAGAACTCTGGTGTACGTGTCTCCGAAGACATAGATTCCGTTTAAGCCCCATGATTTTGCGGCAAGGATTGTTTGTTTGTATTTCTTCTCAATAGGCGCCCTTTCTATGATCCGGGCAAGGACGTTGAAGACGCTTCCGGGGATCGCTGCAAAATCGCTGGATGATATGATCCCGTAGAATCCATTGTGTATCCGTGTTGCCTCGATCCCGATAATATCGTCTGCTTCATCGATCGTCTTGATGAACGTCTCGACAGCGCCCCGAAAGTCCCTGTCAAGTTCGTACATGATCTCAAGCGCGATTGGGGTCTGCTGCCACTCGAGAAACGCAGTATCAAGCGGCGTTATCGTGTCGGTGAGCGACGTTAAGATGTCGTAATGGAGGAGCAGTGACTGCTGGTATAGGTCGATCGCCTCCTGTGACTGCTCGCTGTCACATTCCATCTTCCTTATGACCTCTACGTAAGGTCTCGCGTGTTCAAGCAAGAAATCCTCGTATCTGTGGATTCTTATTGCGTCTACCGCAGCGTTCTGTGCTGTAATTGCATCGTTTACGGTTTTTTCGATCAGACTCATCTTTCTACCTCCAGTTAGGAATAATATCCTCTCCGATCAACCTGATCGCGTGTATCCGGTCAGGTCCGATCGGAGAGCCAGGAATGATCTGTGTGACCCCTGCATTCACGAGTTCCTCGATTCGGTCCATGCACTCCGCAGGAGTTCCGCAGATTGCGAATGCATCGATCATATCACCTGTGACTGCGTGTATCGCGTCGCTGAAACTCTTCTTAAAACCATTTCGCACCGCTTCGACATCATCCGGCGGGATCTCGTGGCGCTCAAGTACGCCGAGTGGTGATCCCGCAACAATAAAGGCAACAACCGGCTTTGCAGCCGATATAGCATCATCCTTATGATCCGCTATCGAAAAACTCGTGTATGCAGCGACGTCAAACGTTGCAAGATCGGCACCTCCTGCCTTCAGTGCAGGTATCGCCTCTGCAAAGTCAAGCGGGTGCGATGCGTTCACGAGCACTCCGTCTCCGACTTCTCCGGCAAGATGTAACATCTTTTGCCCCTGCGCTCCTATATAAACCGGCACATCGGGTAAATCTGACATATCTGTTGCAAAATCAAGTTTCGCGCCCTCGGTTTTGAAGATCTCCCCGTTGTACGAGACCTTTTTGCAGGCAAGCAGTTGTCGTATGATCGATACAGTCTCCCTGACAGTCCGGACAGGTCGCGTCCATTCGATTCCCAGTTTGTCGAATGTGATCCGATCGCCGGGTCCTATGCCAAGAACCGCACGTCCGTCCGATATCTCGTGCAGGGTTGCGATCGCTGATGCGAGTTGTGGTGCGGTTCTGGTATACGGGTTTGTGACGCCGGGTCCGAGTTTTATGGAGTCAGTCCTTGCTGCGATGTATGTCAGAAGTGAGAATGCGTCCCGGTTGTTGTAATGATCAGTTATCCATGCGTAGGATAAGCCGTTCTCCTCTGATAGTCTCACGATCTCTGAGAGTTTTTCTGCTGGTTCGTTTGCCAAAAATTCGATTCCAAAGGTTACCATGATACCTGCACCCCTTCAAGCCAGTAGGTATGGATGTTTCTCGCTGTGTTCGATTCCGAAGTCATTTACGGAATCAGCAGTGAGAATGTCAGCCATTGCAACGACTGGAGCGGCATACTTCGCACTCTCGATCGGTCCTATAAAGAGCGAGTTTGCACCCATCACGATACCGACCGCATTTGCTGATATATCGCAGATCCTTCTGATCTCCAAGTCACGTTTCTTGAGATACGCCCATGATGACGGGACATTATGTGCTCCGACGCCTGTTGGAAGCCCGTACAAGGATTTTACTGCATAAAGCAGCCTGAATGATGATCCTGCGCCCTGTCCGAACGGCTGCACTCCGGGATCGTACAGGATCTTCTCAAAGCCACACCCCTTTGCGATCTCGAGGAGCCCTTTATCAACAAACCCACCGCCGTCTTCGAGCATCTCGATTCGTGCCTTAACTGACGGGTCCTGCATGTTGAAGCCGAGGATGACAACGCCCTCAATCTGTGATTCAGAGAGCGCATCAATCTCTGGCTTCTCGATCATCATGTTTATAGCGTTATACATCGTCCGGCTGCCGAACTGCTCGCTCGCATGCGAGAGTCCTACAAGCCTCGCCTCAAGATCCGCTGAATCGACGATGAGCGGCGCATCTGTACGGTCTGCCACAAAGTCAAGCCCTTTGATCATGAGATCAGAGGTCACGCCAACCACCTGAAAGATATACGGGGTGTTTGTGGCATCGCAGGCTTCCTCAACCTCTGCAATCAGCGATTCCGCTTTCTCTTCGTCGAAGGTACCTGCATTTGCATCAACTATGTTCTGTCCGTCATAGAAGATCGTAGGAATGATCACGGTCGGGTTCTCGCCGATCTGCCCACCGATCGTGACATTCCCGATCTCGATTATCTGCTGTTTTCGTGCGAATTTGAACATGTTACCACCCCAGAAGACTGATCAGCATCAGCGCGATAACAGCGCCCAGGGTAACCCCGATACACCGTCCGATCATCGTCCCCCTGCTCTGGATAATCTCTGCGCCAGCAAACTCGATATTCTCCTCAGCCCGGTCCAACCGTTTCATCATCTTCTCGTAGTCCATAACAAACCCTCCTCAGAATCCTCCTGCACCAACAAGCATCAGCAACAACGCACAGAGAAACCCGATCACGAGATAGAGCCTCGTCCCGTACATTCCTGAGTATGTGCGCTGATCCCTGCCGATCAGGAGTGCCCGCCGTTTTATGCTCTCTGTCATCCGATCAATCTCCCGCGTATTCGGGGCATGAAGTTCAGGGATCGTCTCTTTTTCTTTTTCGGCTCTCATAAAAACCTCCTGATTGCAAAGATTAACAATGTGACAATAAAACCAGACGTCAGCCCCTGCCAGATTCCAGATACCATACCTGACATAAACTTATTCAGTTTGCCAAGATCCTTCACTTCCTGCTCAAGGCTGCGCAGTCTTGACTCTATCGAGACCGCTTCCGGCGTCAGGATCGTGTCGCTCCCCCCCTCTGCTTGTGCTGCCTTTCCAAGGGTAACGATCATCGGTTCTGCAGGAAACGGGTCCTTTGGAGCACAGGCATCGATCGCCTGCTTGATCTGCCCCATATCCTCGACATTCACCAGATCGATGATCTCGACCTGTTCCCTGAACCGGTCAACCTCCTTTGAGCTCAGATTCGAGATGAACGGGATTGCGCCGGATGCGCCGATGATCCTGTTCTTCTCATCGATTCCTGACTTGTGGATTGCAAGGAATGCGTCACCTGCAAGATGTCCGTGAACCTCGGCTCCGCAGATTATGAGGTACCTGATACAGGGGTTTGAGATGATGTTTGCGATCACCTTCTCAATCCCAATATTCTCGGTCTTCATGGTGCCAGAGATCGCGATCTTGTCGATTACTCCTGACACATCGATGCTGCTTCCAAGCGTTGCCAGGACTATCTGATTCTTCTCATCGCCAAGCGTGTACTCACCTGATACGGCGGGCCAACCCATCTCACAGACCTCCTGCAAGAATCAAGAGAATAGCAACCGCGAAAAGCCCAAGAATGAAACCGATAACGGCATTGGAAACCTTACCAAGGTTCAGATAGATCCCCTCACGATTCGGATACGACGGATACGATACCGTGGCTGGATTCAGCGAATCCACAAGATCGATTGCGGCGCGTTCGATCTCTTCGATCCTGTCGGACAGTTCCGCAATATTCGCAATCGGCTGCACGGGGTTCATCTCGGCTGCGATTCCGCTTACAGGGTCGATTGCAACGTGTACGTCCGGGTCTACTATCACGTACATGATTCAATGCTCCGCAGGTGAATATCCGGTCCACTTTATCTCATAGGTATCGGATTTAACCAGTCTATACCACGCAACGACCGCGATTACGAGTCCACACGCACTTACCACAACGATTGCCACATCATCCGAGATCGGCATCGCTGATCCGCTGGCAAGCATCGCAACGATGCCGATCACAAGCGTTGTCATACATGCCTCAACAAGAGCGAGCGTCAATGTGCGCTTCTGGTTCTCGCCGGCACCGGTGCTGGCGTTGTACGGATGCAAAACCGCGAGTGTAATTATTATGTAAATAAATGGATATAAACCATAGTTGCTTCCGAGGATCAGGAGAGATCCTGCCGTGATTAAGGCAGTGGACACCGCGATGACCGCACTGTTCAGCTCGATTCTCGGAATCTTCATCCGTATCACCTTATCTGCAAGCACACCTGTCGCAAGACCGATCACGAGCGAGATCGCAACAACCGCTGCCACATACAGAAACGGCGTTGATCTGCAAGAGACTGACAGCGATGCCACGAATGCGGATGTTGCACCAACAGCAGCCCCCCAGTAACCGATGGATGCATTTCCAGTGCCAAGCCCGTACTTTGCCATGCCACGAACCGAGTTTGCAGCGGACAAGAACGGAAGCCAGAGAAATACGATTCCAATAGAGATCCCGTGCCCGATCAGGATGATTCCTGCTATGCCGCTTAATAATGCTGCTCCGAAGAGTGTGTGAATCGATATCTCTTTCACACCATCACCCCGGAGACCGCAAGCTCACAGACCGCATAGATTACGCATGCCACAATCGAGGATGTGACAAGACAACTGATAAACGTCCTATGTATACTCCTGATCTTCATGTCAAACACCCCTTCTGTCTTTCCAACAAGCACATAAGCCGGGAGTACGCTGTTTATCAGGAACACACCAGCAGCAACGATTCCTGCAAGTGTTACCGCATTCTCCGTGGCAATTTCTGGCAGAGTCATCGAATACACCGCATAAAAGACAAGAGCGCCGCCAGCGCCGCCCATGAGCGCGCCGATTGTGCCGCTCACAGCAGTCTGGAAGGGCATGCCATGACCATCGGTTCCAGGAGATGCGTAACCCTCCTGCTCAAAACCCGTAATGATGTCCTTTGTGCCGCTGAACGTGGATTTTCCTGATGCGGTCTGACCAGATACCGGCGGAGCACCTATGCCGAATGCAAGCATGATATTTCCGCAGAGAATCGTTATCAATAGCATCAGGGCAGAGCCGACCGCGCCGGATACTATGACCGGTGCAAGCCCGCTATCGATGCTGTATGCTGCGGCATAGATACCGGCAAGACCCGCGCCCGCTGAGAGCATGCTCGGTCCTGTTGCGATACCTGTTGCGGCAGCCATTGCGCCTGTCGCGCTTGCCGGGATGAAGTGGACGCAGACTCCAACGAGAACGCCGCCTGCAATTATCATGATTGTGGCTGTTAACGGATCTACCATATTATTCAGTCCTCAGTATATCGTCCGTATCTCTTCCTGGCATATACCTCAAGCAGGTATATGAATATTAGAATAATCAGAACAAGCACCGACACGACGATAACACTTGTCCAAACGCCTGCAAACGTGAACAACCTGCTCCATGCATCGAGAAAGATGAGCATGCCAAAAGCAAGACCTGTGACCAGCCCCCCAAACCGCATCGTGAAGTACGGCGTGTCCACAGAGTTGCGGTAGCCGTACTCCCCTTTCACATCGATATCGCCCTGAACAGAGATCGGGATGCCCGAACCGAATATGTAATGCTGGTAGAGCCGCTCTGCGCCGTAATATATGTCGCCTGTGGATGATCCGATTGCGCCAATCGTTATCCCGAAGAAAAACGCAAGGAGCGGGACTGAAAATGGATTTCCAAGCAGACTATGCGCGGCAAAGGCTAACAGGGTCAGCATAAGCGCGGTCAAGAATCCAAACGCAGCATCAAGGGGTAGGGGTGTGAGCAAAGAATCCCAGTACATCGTCTGCTCAAAGTTCTTCATGCTCGCAATCCTTGAGATGTGAGATAATACCCCATAAGCGCATAGCAGTAGCGTGGAAGCTGCGGCTCCGATGATCGATGCGATCAGCACAGCGAATGCATCTCCTCCAAAATGCGCTGTCAAGAGATATGCGATCGTTGCAGCGGTTGTTGCCCAGAGCGCGTTTGCCGGAGGCTCTCCAGAAATTGCTTTATTGAAATAACGATGCCGGTTACCGATCTGCGGTGCAAGCTGCACCTGCGAGTTCGGATTGCTCGCAGAACCCGCGTTTGATTCACTGTCCTCGAATATCCCTGCGAGAAATGCGAGGAGACCCGCGAGCGCCGTTCCGAGCAGGAGGGAGATGATAGCTGCCATTATAGTTTTAGGAATAGGTCGAGAACGATAAACCTTTTGGTTGCTCCGGTGTTTCAACTTTATCCGCTTTGCATGACCCCCTCTTTACGTTTATTGGGGTCTGCTCTGGCATCGTGGATGGGTGGTAGCCGCCCCAGACGACCGGGAGTTTTGGGTATCTGGCTTTTACAATAGCCGATACATCGAGTCCGTCCCGGATCTGGTAGCAGGTCATGCTGCTCACCGCAAAGAGCAGGGCATTGCTGCACGCAGCAAGGATCTGTTCGGTATAATTCTCATCAACAACTGCACTGAATATTCTCACGTCGTAGTCATCCGCAACCATCCGCGCAATCGCAAGAAGAGAGAGCGGCGCATTGACGAGCGGTACTTTTGTGGATGTTGTGGCGTGTTCTTCGATGTTTTGCACGGGTGACGGGTTGAACAGCACGATAGACGGTTTATCAGGGATTTCCTGGGCTTGAGATCTGTGAGTTTGATTTGCGATAGAACCGGCGTTCATTGCGGTAATTTGCAATCTGTTCGTATAAAAGTCAATCGGGCGCTGGGTGTGGGGACTGTCGCGTCGCCGCGGTGCTGACATCGTTTTTGAATCTGTTAATCCGGGTCTTGTGTCTGCTACTCAGGATTTTGGATATCCAAGAGTAAGCTTTGGGCAGCAATTGCCGTTATGGCTGTAAACGCATACAAGCGAAGGCTTGTTTCTTTCATTTCGTAAATATTTTAGACACTTTTTAATTTCTTCAGGGTTGACCCGGGTTATGGTAAAGAAGATTAACCACAGAGGACGCGGTGGGCACAGAGCGTTGCTTTTTCCACCGTGTCCTCCGTGCGCTTTGTGGTTTTCCGAAACCTTGTTCGAAAATATCAAAAAGTCTCCGGGGTTTTGGTCACTGCAACGCGAGATACCAGAGACTCATTAGAATTCCTTCCTCGTCTCTCCGCATTTTACGCACTTGTACACCGTGTACTTCTTATGCTTTTTTAAGAGTTCAAACTTGTGGTCACACTCAGGCACCGGCTCTGTCACGGTTGTTTCCCCCGGCCCCATCAACTCCCTGATTTGTGAATCGGTATCCTTCTGCCGCTCACAAAAATCATCCAGACGTCTGTACGAATCGCATAACAACAGGAACCGCTGGGTATCGATGATCCGGATCAATGCATTGATGAGACCGGAATCCAGTTCTAATTCTATTTTCAACCCGGGTTCAGGTTCAACGTAGCTGGCAACGATGCAATCACCGTTTCTGACCAATTCACCGTCCATTTCGTCACAATCGATGAGAAGGGATACTCCGGTCGAGAGCGAGTCTCCACTCCCGTTTAAGAATTCTTTCAACTCACTTAAGATATCGACCGTGGTGGAGTCAAGAATCAAATCTATAAAATCGTCTGCGATACGGATTGAACCGGTGTCAAAGTCAGAACGTACATTCGCAATCTCGAACTTGTCAACCGATTCATCCGGACCCAAACGGTATTTGATATCAGTGTACACCGGGGGGGATATTGTATATATTACAGTCGTTTGCATGGCATACCGCGCAATCAAACGCGGAGTCTGGTTCGCATTCGAAGCAGAATTTGTCGCGAGCCGCAGGGTCGCCTGAGATCAGACAAATTTCCTCGCCATGATCATAATTCTTACAGATACGGCAGCATCCGTAGATCATCCAGTCTTCTGATTCGAGCACCTGATCAGTTTCCAGACGCATGATAGCATACTCGGCTTCGGCAGATATGTTGGTGAAGTCGCCTAAATCCCCATTATATCTCTCCGCGATGGTTCTCAGACGCGGTATGATCTCAGGGTTGTGCTGATCCGGGAAACCGCTGCACAGATGCTCCAGATCCCCCATATACTCGTTATCGCCCTCAAATCGGTCAAGAAGTTCTATCATAAAATGAAACGACCGCTGATCCGGTATCATTGAGAGCGCGTCGATCGCATAGGCGGTGCTGATTTTGTGCCCATATTCACCAATCCCCGGTTTGTCCAGCCGGTCGTTGATTCGATCGATCAGCGGCTGAACCGCAGGAGTGCCGATCTTCGCCAGTGCCTCTGATGCACATTCGCACAGATCCTCCGAATCGGTCTCGAGCGCATCGATCAGCGCTGGAACCGCAGTGGGGCTACCGATCTCACCAAGCACGTCCGCTGCGATGATGGAGCTGTATGAGTCTGGAATGTACAAATAATCAGTCAGAGGTTCGACAATCGTCGTGCCAATTTCTATCAGGCGTTCTTTGACAGAAGAAAGCCTTTTCTCTATATTCTTCGATTTCGGATCGAGTAGTACCTCCCACCGCTCCCGCATATCATCGAGCCCATCGA
>DAWR01000152.1:0-11532 GCA_002506015.1 Candidatus Methanogasteraceae archaeon UBA261
GTTTCTAAAACGTGAGTAGTTACCTTTTGGATTAAAATCCCTTTGCGGACCAATGCATAAAGAAGAGCTTGAATCATTGCTTAAATCCGACAATAAAAACGTTGCAAGCGCAGCATTTGAGATTCTGCATTCAATCGAACTGAAAGAACGAGAGAAAATAAAAATATTTAAAAAATTAAAAAAGAAGCCCGCCCCCACCAAAACCAAGAGCGGCTACACTACCCCCTCTGGCGTAATGGATGCTGAAGATATGCTTGCGGATGCACATCTCGGAGCTCTCGTTGATCGGCTCAAATTTGTACCGGACAGTATCACAGTCGTTGATTATGGCTGCGGGAAGGGTGCGTTTCTTGGCAGAATGAAGGAAATCGGAAGAGAGCTTGGGAAGATACACTACATCGGGGTGGACATTAGCAGAGGGAACCGGTATCTGGCAGGACTAACAGCAAAGAGCTGCGGCGTTGCAGACAAACTCAAGAGTTGCGATTTTATGAATCCAGATGAATTTTTCAGAAAAGATGTCAATATCGATCACGTCTTCTTTTCGCATGTGTTTCATGAGATATGTCTGAAGTATCTGCCAGAGCTCCTCTATCATCTGCTCTCAAAGATGAAGGCAGGATCAAGAATCACAATTCTTGAACAGGTGACACTGGTGGAACCGGAGAGAGATTTTGTGACATGGGATGCAGATGATTTTGACATGCTGTTTTCTGACTTTGCAGAAAGTTCTCCGCGTCCGCATCAAACAAGACGCGGTCATGAATTGATCAGTGTTGATCTGGAACGACTGGATACTGATGTAGACCTCGAATCGATGCGTAAACGGTGTCTAAAAGTCTACGAGCACAAAGAGAAGAAAGTGGGGGAAAAACTCAGAGCACATGGTTTGAGCGAGGCTGAAGACCGATATCTATCTGCCCTTTACAAAAACATCAACTTGCAGTTAAATGAATATCTAAAATCGATAAGGATCGCTGAATGAGCGTGATTACACCTCAATGCAGTTAAGCAGGAATGGTTGCTCGGCTGCGGAAGTCAAGTGCGGACTTGCAAGATTACAGGGATTGACATAGAAAACAATCTTGTGTAAATGGCTGCTCTGCCGCTGACACAAAACCGCACGCCGGTACCAACTCAAAAGAAGATCTGCAACGTATTTATGTAAATCAGAAAAAAGAAGTGCCCGCGACCGCAAAAGCCGCGGAGCCTCAATCAAAACGACTATCCGTCCAGAATAGCCTCTGCCGCGTCCCGGTACGCATCCATCACGTAAGCGATTCCTGATACTTTTGTCGCCTCTTCTGTGAGTGACATCAGGTCCTCCCGCTTGAGCGTGGACAGATTGAACCTGCGTGACCCTGCCATCAGCTGCCTGAGACCAGTTCTAGTCTTCTGGCAGAACGAGTAGACTCCGAGTGCACCGAGCGGGATATCTTTCATGTCGCTTCCGAACTGGTGCGCGACATCCTCGTAGTAGATGAAGATCTCCTCTGCCTTGGTTCCATACTCAGAGACGGTCTTTGGCAGATCCTTATCCTCGATCCACTTTCCGATGTTCTTGCCGACAAAGCCCGGGATCATGAGAGCTCTGCCCATGCAGACCGCCTTGAAGTGTGGGGAACCCATAGCAAGCGCCTTGTAGATACCATCCTCACTTGAAAAGCCGCCAGCCATCGCAAGGTCAGGAACTCGCATTCCCTTGGCTTGCATCTTCTCTGCGAATTCGTAGACGAGCGACTGTAGATAGAACGTCGGAGTGCCCCATTCCTCCATCATGGGCCATGGGCTCATGCCTGTGCCGCCCGGTGCTCCGTCGAATGTCAGAAGGTCGATCTTTGCGTCAGAAGAATACTTCAGAGCCATCACAGTCTCGACCATCGAGTATGCGCCGGTCTTTAAGGTGATCCGGTCAAACCCGATCGATCGCAGGCGGTCAACCTCTTCCATGAACCCTTCTTCTGTCACGAAACCGAGCCTGGAGTGCCTCTCGAACTCCTTTATCGCGCCATCGCGGTACGCGTCAGCAACCGCGGGGTTCTCAGGATCAGGAGTCACCAGATACCCTCTCTTCTTCAGTTCAAGAGCGCGGTCTATCGTATCGACCTTGATCTCTCCGCCGATACACTTTGCGCCCTGCCCCCATTTGAGTTCGATCGTGTCGATACCGTGCTTTGAGTAGATGTACTCTGCAACGCCGAGCCTTGTGTCCTCGACATTCATCTGGACAAGGATCTCGCCATAGCCCTGATGGAAACGGTTGTAGCTCTCGATCCTCCGATCCATCTCAGGAGATTCCGTGACCATGCCGTTGTTGTCCCGCTTCAGTTCAGGATCAATTCCGCAGACATTCTCGCCGCAGACAAGCGTGATTCCGGATATCGCCGCTCCTACTGCGATATGATCCCAGTTCTTCCGTGCGATCTCGGTTGAGCCGAGCGCGCCTGTGAAGATCGGGAGCGTCATCTTGACCTTATTGTCCCAGCCATATTCGGTCTCGGTGTTCACGTTCGGGAAGAGTGCGTTGTCAGGACTTGCCTCCATATATTTGGGAAGTCCATAAGCGCCAACAGCGTAGCCCTGGATGTTTAAGTGCGAGTAGTCTATCGGATAGTCTTTGTCAGCACCTGCGATAACAGATCCGAACGGACCCGGGTACAGTACCTCACGTCCTCTGAATGAAGATTTGAATACCTCACAGTTTCCGCGGCATCCGTCCACGCAGCGGGTACAGAGTCCGGACATCGGTACAACGCTTCTGGAGCGGTTGGATGTCTGTGTTGCGTCGTTTGAGTTTGGTGTTCTTAGATTCATGCCTTATACCTCTTTTATAGTTATAAGTTCATGTATGTGACGGCATATACTTGCCGACTGTGAACTATTGATGCACCCCTATATAAATCCACTCCACAAAAGAAAAATCGGCGGATTTTTACCACAATATTTATATTGGATGGTACGGCAAAGGGATGGTGATTGTAATGTTGATGTTTATGTATAATTAACAGGTAGCCACATTCCGGGAATCTCGAATGGCGGGTGAAACTGTATCAGGACTGGCAGCGAGACGGCTACGCCGGAACCATTGTCCAGGCGAACGTCGAGGATACTGGTCTTGGTGTTCAGGAGTATGCGCTCAAGAAACTGGGTATCGAGATCGTTGAACTCAAATGGGGGCAGGGTGCAAAGGACATCGGCGGCGAGGTCAAGATAAAGGACCTTGCGAAAGCACAGATGCTCAAGTCCAGAGGATATGTGGTCTTCCCGGATCCGAGCGACCCTGAAGTAATCGAGGCATTCAAGCGAGGGGTCTTCTCGGAGTTCGAACGGCACTCACGGGTCGGAATGGTCACAGAAGACGGCTTCATGGACCGGGTGCAGGAACTTCGGAGCGCAGGCGCAAAACACGTCTTCTTAAAGACCGGAGCATACCGACCCGCGGATCTTGCACGGGCGATCAAGTTCGCATCAAAGGCAAAGATCGACCTCCTCACCGTTGATGCGGCAGGCGGCGGCACAGGCATGAGCCCGTGGAGAATGATGAACGAATGGGGAATGCCACAGGTCGAGATCTACTCGCTGCTCTACCAGTACGAAGACAAACTTGCGAATATGGGCGAGTACGTGCCTGACATTGCGCCAGCAGGTGGCATCATCTTTGAGGATCAGGCATACAAGGGACTGGCAATCGGTGCACCGTACTTCAAGATCATCGGCATGGCACGAGGACCAATCGCTGCCGCGATGGTCGGGAAGACGATCGGCAAAGCCGTTAAGAGTAAGGAAGTACCGGTCTACATCTCACGCTTTGGGCGGACGATTGAGGATATCTTCGTCACATCGACTGAACTGAAGCACAGGTTCGGTGCGGACTTTGATTCTATTCCTGCGGGTGCGATCGGTCTCTACACATACATGCAGAGGATCGCGCAGAGAATGCGGCAGTTGATGGCTGGGAACCGGAAGTTCGGGCTATCGTACATCGAGCGTGGCGATATCGCAGCGCTCACGAAGGATGCTGCCGATATTAGCGGGATACCGTACATTATGGATGTGGACGCAGACGAGGTTGAGACGATACTGAACGGGTAGAGTCAGTGTGAAGTTGCAAAGGCAAAGTCCTCCCGGATTTTGCCGCACTTTTATTTTTTAACGTTTATAGTCAAACAGACCAAAGTGGCGATCTCGCCCGTCCGTTAATGTTTTTACCATTGGTAAGAACAGAGATACTATGACCTCCTCTGATGACCCCCATATACAGCGTAAACTGATAGAAATTCTACGCGTGATCGACGAGAACCGGGGTGTTGGTGCACGGATCATTTCAGATGCTCTTAAGGAGCGGGCTATCCTCTTGGAGAACGCGGCGTGCGATACCACCTGCGCATCCTTGACGAGCGGGGGTTAACCAAAGGGCACGGATATGCCGGCAGGACGATCACCGAGCGCGGCAGAATGGAGATCGAAGAGGCGCTGGTTCAGGATCGTACAGGGTTTGTGCTCACCCAAATCGAAAAGATGATCTACCAGACCGATTTTGACCTTACGTCAAAGACGGGGCAGGTAATTGCAAACATAACCACAATCAAAGAGAAGGATCTCGATGACGCACTCGGAATCCTGCGGTATCTGGCAGAGCACGGCATGGGCTGCCGGATTAAGGTAATCGCGGGAGGCACACCCAACTCTGCAACCCCGATTCCTGATGACCATATCGGAATTGCAACGATCTGCAGCATAACCTGCGACGGGATTCTTCTGAAACACGGAATCCCAGTCAACATCAACTACGGCGGCATGTTGCGGTTCGCTAGAAATCAGGCGTCGCACTATACCGATCTGATTGCGTATTCGGGCACAACAATCGACCCGATGAAGATATTCCTGTCACGGAAGACTACCTCGGTTCTAGATATAGTCGAGACCGGGGATGGACTTCTGCTTGCAAATGTACGAGCAGTCCCGGATTTAGCCAGAAACGAAGCATCAGATATCCTGGATCGTGTTGTAGAGGCAGGCATCATCGATTACGTTGAGATCGGAGACCCTCACAGTCCGGTTCTCGGTGCGCCTGTTGCTGCGGGCATGACCGGAATCTCGGTATCCGCCGGACTGAATTCAATTGCTGCCATTCAGGAGGTGGGAATCGGGGTTGCTGTTGAACCGGTTGCTGCGGTGATGGACTATTCGGAGTTTGAGGTGGTGTGAAGATGGGGTGCTTTGCCGCGGTCATTTTTAGTGGTTTTGATAGGAGCGGGGTTTATTCTTTAAACCTGACCTCCGCGACGCTGAATAGGTATTCCGTTATGATCAAAGCAATCATCCGCGGTGCCTGGCAGAGCCTTTATGAATCGCTGAAGCATATCCGAATCGTCTTGAAATACAGTCATCCAGATGCTCCAGTAAGCATGGCCAGTCATTGTGTATACTGTTAGTTCGCGAAAATCATCATTATCATTTTGAGAAAGAAGATCTTTGGTTCGAACGGCAATGTTCCAAACGTCTCTGCGGTTTAGCCATCGGCGATCAGAAGCTTTCAGGTCATTAAGTGGACGCTTGTCTAATCCTGTTAGTTCAATAGTTGCATTTGCTTTACTCTGCAACTCCGCACTCAGCTCAATAGAGGGGGTTATTATTCCACCCTCCGAATAATTAAATGCGCGAAATGTATTATCCTTGTCCGGCCAGAAGTAATCATCCGGAACAACATCTTTGTTGCCTTTTGTTGAGTTGCAGTTTGGACATGCCAAGAGAAAGTTATGCCAATCCAACTCACGTTCCTGGATATTCTCATCTGAACCTTCGGGTTTCTTGGGCGTCACATGCTCAACAGCTAACGATGAATCCAAATGCATTTCACAATAGGAGCAGGTTTCTCCAAGCCTTTCGATAAGTTTTCCTCGTGCATCCTGGTATTTATGAAAATTGATTTCGTTCCCGGATGTATCAGTTGGTATGGGACCTTTATTGACGGGGCGCACTATCCTCTCTCCGGTTTTGATTTACCCATGCCTGCTGCCACCCGCTCCATTTCAAGAAATGCATGGTATGCCTGGTTATCACTGAAAGGAGCGGACAACCCATCCAGTTTTCGTTTAAGCTCTTCTTTTTTTTGCAGATCAGAATCCTTTGCTTCCTGAAGCAACAGATAATACTCTTTAGCAGCGGAGTACATCTCTTGATAACGATAACTCCGCTGAGGCACTTCAACCCTCATCACGTCTTCTGTAATATCTTCAATGCTCTTACTGCTGTATTCGCCTTTTGGGGAAGGCTCTGCAATTTTTTGATTAGGACTGATGGTTGATTCGTCATTAATCTCATTGAGATCAATAACTTCTCCCGGATCGAGCGACTGTAAGATAAAGGGTGAATGAGTTGTTGCAATGAACTGAATATTTGGAAATGCTCTTTGCAAATCGCCGACGACACGACGTTGCCATTGTGGGTGAAGATGGAGGTCAATTTCATCGATAAGTACGACACCGGAACTTTCTGTTGCAGCATTTGCACTCAGATGGGGGTTCAGACGAGCTGCACGATGCGCAATATCCGCGACCATAGCAACCATATTTCGATAACCGTCACTCAGGTTATCAAACAGGCAATAACCGTAATCTTCAAACACAATCATCATTGCGTCGTTAGCCACATCGTAATAGAAATGTTTTGCGCCTGGAATGCATATTTTAGTGGCTCCACGCACGGCTTCCAAAACTTCGATTTTTTTATTAGTCTGTATGGCGGAGAGCTCTAATTGTTTGAACCATTTCTCAAAAAGATGGTGATCCGACTTCGGATCCATGCAATTTCGATACCCAACCGTTCTTGAATCGGGCTTCCCGATTGTGACTTTTCGATGTATATCCCACAATCGTCCAGTACCATAGTACAGCAAAACGGGAAGTCCTACATCTTCCCCGTTACTGACAGCCGTCAGATCATCCGCCCCAATCTGCGTAAGCTCACGAGCCTCTTTGCCCCGGTCTCCTAACTTTCTTTTCCATTTGATGTCTTTTTCATGTAAAGTTCCCTGTGCATTCAGAAATGTCGGTTTCTGTTGCTCCATTGTAACCTGGTCGTATTTTTCAAATATCCTCAGTCTGGCATCTTTTTTCTTAATTCCGCCTATTATGGCTCCCTCTTGAGATTTTGGAATATAGGTTCCAAGCATGACTGCCAATGCATCGAGTACGGATGTTTTCCCTGATGCATTATCCCCAATCAAAACCGTAAAATCCGGGTGAAATTGGAATGTATAATCCTCAAATTTACGAAAATTGTGTAATTGAAGAGTGTGTATTTTCATCAAATCCCCTTCTGTGCGTTTCTTTTTCCTGCGATTGTTGAATGCTGGCAATTGATGTGGAGATCCTTGTCACTCCAAACCGTGACAATGCGATTGGGCGGAGAACCTTTCATTGCTGCAATCTCCGGTTTGCTTGATATTGGGCTTGTCGCACAAGACAATAACACATTTCATCTGTTAGGTAGATGTTTCTTTGTCCATGTTCACTTATCACTTTCTGGTTTATCAATAATTCTTTATATACTATTTGCTACTCCACCATATCTGCATAGATAATAGACTGTTTTCATATTGCTTACAGCAGAATGGTATGTGCATCTAAATTGTACGCCCTTTAGATACCGGGACTTGAGCATTGGCGAAGTCCGATGTCGCCCCCATTCACCCCATCCCGCGTCCCCTCAGATACTCCTTGATCTCATCCACAGTGTAGGTCTCGTAGTGGAATATGCTTGCTGCAAGACACGCATCAGCACCGCACACAAACGCGTCATAGATGTGATCCATCGTCCCGACGCCACCTGATGCGATCACAGGGATGTCCACGGCTTCTGCGATCGCTTTCGTCACAGGAATGTCGTAGCCGTCCTTTGTCCCGTCCCGATCCTTGCTCGTGAGCAGTATCTCGCCAGCGCCAAGGTCTTGCATCCTTTGCGCCCACTTGATGGCGTCGATTCCGGTCAGCTCTTTTCCGCCGTATATGACAACATCATACCAAGCGCTGCGCCCGTCTTCGAGCTCAACTAGCGTCTTTCCATCACCTTCCTCGAACCTGCGCTTGCAGTCGATCGCAACGACGATCTTCTCAGACCCGAATGCGTCTGCGACTTCCTGGATCAGTTCCGGGTTCTTGACTGCTGCGGTGTTGATCCCGACCTTGTCTGCGCCCGCACCAAGCACCCGCTCGAAGTCTGAGAAGCTCGCAATCCCGCCGCCGACGCAGAACGGGATCGTGACAACGTCTGCGACCCTTCTGATCACGTCGGTCATCGTGGCTCTGTCATCGGTCGAGGCTGAGATATCCAGAAAGACCAGTTCATCGGCTTTCTGCTCTACGTACCGTCTGGCAAGTTCTACCGGGTCGCCCGCATACCGCAGGCTCTCAAACTCGATTCCCTTGACGACCACGGCTTTACCGCTTTCGTCAAAGGTCGTATCGAGACAGGGGATTATTCGTTTTGTTGTCATCGTGATACACCTGGGTTGTCTGTGATCTTCGATCTTCATTCTTGTTGCTTTTAGATATAGTTTTGGAAAAAACGTAGCTGCCACATTTTGTGGTGCCGGGGAACTGGGTGAATGGTTTGCAGATAATACACGCGTGGGGGATTGTAGCAATGCATATATAGGCTCTTATGCATAAGTGGTGAGCATTACATGAACAACAAGGAAAGCAGTCCATTTACACCCGGCAGCCCTGTACCTGTCGAACTTTTTGTTGGCAGATCAAAGCAAATCAACACAATCCTGCGGTATGTAGAACAAACTAAATCCGGAAAACAAGAAAATGTTTTTCTATCGGGAGAAAGGGGAATAGGAAAAAGTTCACTCGAAACTTTTCTTCGTTATATGGCAGTTACTAAGATGAATGCTATCGGCGTTCATGTTTTTTTAGGTGGAGTCTCTTCTTTAGAAGAGGCGGTCCGCCGCATTCTTGATCAAATCCTTAAAGAGACAAGAGGGCAAGAGTGGTTTGAGGACATTAAACAGTTCTTTGGGACACATATCAGAGAAGTGGGTCTTTTTGGCGTATCTGTCAGTTTCGTCCCACCCGAACAAGATCTGAGAGAGTTGGTGAGGAGTTTTTCAGAAGTTCTTGATAATTTATTGCAAAAAATAGATGGGAAAAAGGCAGGATTGTTCATAGCATTGGACGATATCAATGGACTGGCGGATAAGGAAGAATTTGCAAATTGGTACAAAAGTTTTGTAGACGAAGTGGCGACACACTATGAAAAATTCCCCGTTTTTATCATGCTGACCGGGCTGCCTGAAAAAAGAGACGCGTTAGCCACAAACCAGCCCTCTCTTATGAGGATATTCAGGGTAACCGAGATCGAAAAACTTTCTGACGAAGAAGTTGAGCACTTCTTGTCTGTGGCTTTTGAGAAGGTAGATATGAAAGTTGAACCGGACGCTATGGCGCTTCTGGTAACTTATTCTAGCGGGCTACCCATCTTAATGCATGAGATCGGCGATGCCACTTTCTGGGCAGATACCGACGGCGTGATAGATGCAGATGACGCCATGACCGGGGTACTTGCGGCAGCAGAAGAGGTGGGGAAAAAGTATCTTGATCCAAAGGTTTATAGGGCGATCCGAAGCAAGAATTACAGGTCCATTTTGAGGAAATTGGGCGCAGGAGAGATTTCCAGAGAATTTGTGAAGAAAGAGGTTGGGTCGAGACTTAATGAACGCGAAAAAAAGGTTTTTCACAATTTTCTTAAAAGAATGAAAGACCTGGGCGTGATTGAAAGTGATCTGGAAAAAGGCACAGGTGCTTATAGATTCGTAAACGAGATATATCCCATTTATATATGGATGGAAAGTGAAGGACTAAAACCGAGGAGAAAAAAAGCGTGATCCAGTCTCCCAACAAGACACTCCCACATCATGCCCCAAACCGCCCCCTTGCATCCACCACGACAGCCTCCCAAAGTCACTAAACCCCTGACTTAAGCACAGAGCCTGTGCACCGCCCCCCCTCGCGTTCGGTTTGGCTGCATTCGATGTTTCGCACGTAGCCAGTGCGCTTCGCGTGACTGCCCTGACCTTGGCTAAATCACTTCCATCGTCGATGGTGGCTTTGTCGCGATGCCGTACGTTACGCTCACAACACCCGTTATCTCGTTTGTGATCCGCTCAGCCAGCCGTTCCAACACATCGTAAGGCAGTCTCGTCGGTCTTGCGGTTCTTGCATCAACGCTCTCCCAGCATCTGATCTCGATCTGCGTGCCGTAGTCCCGCTCTCCGTTTCTCATGCCTGTGACCCGGTCCTCATGCAGGATCGCCATGTACTGGAAAGCCGCTGTATCTGCCAGTTCTTCCTCGAGGATCACTGTTGCTTGCCTGACGGTCTCGATCCGCTCAGGGGTCGCCTCCCCGATCACGCGGGCGGCAAGGGCAGGTCCTGGAAACGGCATCCTGTTGTAGATTGCCTCTGGTAAGCCAAGGGCTTCTGCAACCTTCCGCACGCCATCCTTTCGCAGTTGTATCAGCGGTTCTATGATCTTGTATCCGAACGTCTTCTCAGGGTCGATTCCGAGTTGCTCAAAAACATTGTGCTGCCTCTTGATCCCTGCAACGGTTTCATCCACGTCTGTAAGAATCGTTCCCTGCAGGAGGTGCTTTGCCCCGCTCTCCTTAACGAGCCTGCCAAAGACGTCCTTGTAGAATGTCTGGGTAATCGCTTCCCGCTTCTCTTCAGGGTCAGCAATCCCACTCATTGCATCGAAGAACTCGGTTCTGGCATCGATTACCTCCACGTGTACGCCGAGGTCTTTGAAGACCGAAACGATCCATTCCGGTTCACCATATCTCATGATGCCATTATCGACGAAATACGTCTTGAGGCGACCCGCAAGAGCGCGGTGCCCAAGCATGGTGACCACTGATGAATCGACGCCTCCTGAGAGTGCATTTATCACAAGACCATCTCCAACGGTTTCGGATATCGCACTTACCTGCTGTTCTATAAAATCTTCTGAATTCAGAGCTTCTACGGTTATTTCTTCCATTGTGTCAGTCTCCGTATGGTTGGGTGTATACGATCGATCAATGCTATCAGGATACTTAAAATACACGATAGAACAAACTTCACCTGATACGACATATATGTATTAGCGAGCCGTTTCTCAGGCTGGCTGTACCGGTCGTATGCATTCCGGAATACGAAGAATACAGCAGGACTGAAGAATGGCGGTATCTTGAGGTGAAGGGGGCGGAAGTGGTGCGATGCAAATGAAAATGACCCCGCTAAACATATAGACGCATTAAAAGACGCTGGCATCGAGATACTCACATGCCTGCAATGCGGCACATGCAGCGGAAGCTGCCCGTCGGGGCGTTATACCGGCATGATCACGCGAAAGATCGTGAGAAATGCACGTGTGGGACTATATGTGCTGCACGACCCCGACCTCTGGCTGTGCACCACTTGCTACACCTGCCAGGAGCACTGTCCACGTGAGATTAAGATCGCTGATGCGATTCTTGCGATCAGG
>DAWR01000152.1:11548-14771 GCA_002506015.1 Candidatus Methanogasteraceae archaeon UBA261
GGTATCATGCTTCCTGCGCATAGGACGGTCAGCGAGCTGGTGCTTGAGTGCGGTCACGCTGTGCCGATCAACGATTCTGTAAAGGAGATGCGGGAGCGACGTGGGATGGATGTTCTGCCGGAGTCGGTTCACAAATACCCGGAAGCGCTCGCAGAGGTGCAGACGATTCTCACTCGTTGCGGATTCGACAAACTTGCGGCTGGCTCAGCCGTACCGTATGCCCATCACCCCCGGCAACCTCCCCCTTCTGCCGGTAATGAAAGTTCCTGATTCTGGTGGATTCTGTGGTTTTCAATCTTTGCGCCCTCGCGTCTTTCTCGTTTTTATTCCCCAATTTAACGAGAAAGACGCGAAGGGGGGGTCATCTATATCGTCACGTCTTTAGTGTGTGTCAACACATCACTGGCACATTTACAAAAAAGCTCAGTTTGTGGCGGTGCGAAATATAACGCAAAGTCGCAGAGACGCAAAGTTAAGAGCGATACGCCCGCGTTTTTCACAGACGCGAGGGAGCTACCGTTAGCGATCACAGAATCAATCGGGATCATAAAATTTGCTGGTGGCAACAAAACAGGTGGCGAAGCCTTCATTTTTGCGCAACTTTCAAAGCAAGATTCAACGGTGGCTCGTGAAATTCAGGACGCTGCCGTGCAAAGATTTATCTGATATCGAACTACCAACATTATGTGGTGTAATTTGGCAGGCATTGTGGTATGCTACTTGTCACTCGTTACCAGAGCCGCGTCCACTGTATGAGCAGCCTGTCACATTCACTCACTGCGAACCACACGAATAACGATGTACTGGTATGCCATGGGGACGTGCCGGATACAAAATACGGAGGAGGGGTTAACTCATGAAATTCAGGCATAACATCAGACAGAATCAAACAGCGGCAGAGACTGCGTCCGGCGCGCCTGTGCTGACATTGCTCGTAGCTGTGATACTCGTATGCGGCATAGCGGCAACAACAGCGAGCGCGGCAACAATTCACGTACCGGAACGCGGAAATCAGACGATCCAGCAGGCAGTGAACAACGCCCGCGCTGGCGACGTAATCATCGTGCACAACGGCACATTCAACGAGAATGTGGATGTGGATGTTTCTCATCTAACAATTCGCTCGGAGAATGGCTCTTCGAACTGCAGTGTGCGTGCATCGGCAGATGACCACGTATTTGAGGTTACCGCGGACTATGTGAACATATCCGGGTTCACTGTTACTGGGGTTACCATAGATTCGTGGTATGTTGGAATCTATATCGGCAATCAAGCAGAGCACTGCAACATCTCCTGTAACAATGTATCTGAAAACTCCAGGGGCATCTACCTGGACAACTCGAAGAACAACACGCTCATGGACAATTACTGCTCGAAGAACATGTACGGCATCCGGCTGGACCGTTCGAGCGGCAATATTCTCACAGGAAACGACTGCTCAAGGAACCGGTACGGAATCAGTCTTTTTTCTTCGAGCGACAACATGCTTGCAGGAAACATCGTAAACATGAACGATTACGATGGAATCGAACTCTCTTCTTCGAGCAATGACACGCTCACAGGAAACGACTGCTCTGAGAACAGCAATGGAATTAACCTGCGTACTTCGAGCGGCAACATGCTCGCGGGAAACGGCTGCTCGGATAACGACCGCGGCATCAACCTGCAGGGATCAAGCGAAAACGCGCTAACTGGAAACGTCGCAGACTCAAACAACTGGTGCGGAATCGAACTGTATTCTTCGAACGGAAACATGCTCACAGGAAACGACTGCTCTGAGAACGACCGCGGTATTGAGCTATCTTCTTCAAGCGAAAATACGCTCACCGGTAACATTGCGAACTCGAACAACTGGTGTGGCGTCTATCTGGACGGTTCAAGCGAAAATACGCTCACAAAAAACACCGCGAACTCAAACAGCGTCCATGGCATCTACATAGACGGCTCAAGCGAAAATACGCTCACAGAAAACACGATGTCGGAAAACGCGTATAACTTCGGTGTTGCTGGCTGGGACATGTCTCACTACGTCCAGAGTATGGATGCGAGTAACATGGTTGATGGGCTGCCGGTCTGTTACTGGGTCAATCAGCACGACCGGACAGTTCCGGACGGTTCCGGNNGAAGAATTGCGAAGGAGTGCTCTTCGCATACACGGAGGGTTCGAGGATAAAGAATATCACTGCAAGCTCAAATCGTGTGGGTATCCGTCTGCAGTGTTCAGATGCGAACCGGCTAACAGGTAACGACTGCTCTGAGAATGAGTACGGCATCTATCTGGATGATTCAAGCGAAAACATGCTCACAGAAAACACGATGTCGGAAAACGCGTACAACTTCGGTGTTGCAGGATGGAAGCTTCCCCACTACGTCCAGAGTATGGATGCGAGTAACATGGTTGATGGGCTGCCGGTCTGTTACTGGGTCAATCAGCACGACCTGACTGTTCCGAACGGTTCCGGGTATGTCGGAATTGNNTTGTGAACGCAACGAACATCACGGTCGGGGACATGGCGCTTACGAAGAATTGCGAAGGAGTGCTCTTTGCATACACCGAGGGTTCGAGGATAATGAATATCACTGCGAGCTCAAACCGCGAGGGCATCCGCCTCTATTCCTCAAACAACAACGCAGTAACAGAAAACAGAGCGAACTTGAATGATATGTACGGAATCTCCCTGTATGGTTCGGGCAGCAACGCACTCACCGGAAACACGGCGGGCTCGAATGGTGGGGCTGGCATCAGCCTGCGTGATTTGAGTGACAACAATACGCTCACGGAAAACACAGCAGACTCGAATGGCGGGGATGGAATCAGTCTCTCTTCTTCGGACAACAACGCAATCACGAGTAACGACTGCTCAAACGACCGGAGCGGGATCTGCCTCTTCTGGTCGAGCAACAATGCGCTCACAGGAAACACCGCAAACTCGAATGATCGGCATGGCATCCATCTATACGATTCAAGCGACAGTAACGTGATTGCGGAAAACACGGTGAGCTCGAATGATCGGTATGGCATCTACCTGGGAGCGCCGCACATAGGCAATCCTTACGCGGGGAGTTTAAACGATAACCTGATCTACAACAACTGCTTCAACAATACGAAGAACGCCTTTGACAACGGATACAACACCTGGAACACAACACCCACGCCGGGAACGAACATCGTAGGCGGACCCTACATCGGCGGGAACTACTGGAGCGACTATTCAGGCAACGA
>DAWR01000223.1:0-239 GCA_002506015.1 Candidatus Methanogasteraceae archaeon UBA261
GTGAAATGTATCTGGACTGTATCACACTACAAAACAAAACCACTATCAGATGCTTCAATAGGTGGTAAATCCGAAGAGGTTAAGAGTCAATCTGAAAAATTGTGGATTGGACGAAGGAAAAGCTTTTTATACAGGGTTACAATGTAACCACCTATGAAACGGGAAAATGTGCTATTAGTCCGAGTAGATGATCATGTTTATGGTAGAGTGGAAGAAATAGTAGATGATTCAAGAGATTT
>DAWR01000223.1:440-2949 GCA_002506015.1 Candidatus Methanogasteraceae archaeon UBA261
ACGGGAGATACCAGAGAGCCAAAAATAACCGCGGAGGGGGCAGGGGAACGCTATAAGCAGGTAACCATTCACAATTGAGTAAGCCTTTCTTATTTTGGTATCATCCCGCAATTGGCAGCGGAGCCTCTACCCCGAACGTTTCGTTCCAAGCTTCCTCTTCGTGTTCTCGATCAACCCGATGTCGAGCAGTTTCATCAGGAAATCGGGTAGCGAGGGGAACGTGTACTCAACACCGGTACTCTTGTTCGCGATCTTCCCGTTCTCAAGATCGACGTTGAGGATGTCGCCGTCCGCGGCGTCAATCTCACATTCAATCAGCGGAAGCCCGATGTTGATGCTGTTTCTGAAAAAGATCCGTGCAAAACTGGGAGCAATCACACATGTGATCCCTGCGCCGAGAAGGGCGCGTGGTGCATGCTCGCGGGATGACCCGCTGCCAAAATTTCCTCCGGAAACGATGACGTCACCGTCCTTTGCGCCTTCTGCGAACTCGGGTCTCACATTCTCGAATGCGTGCTTTGCAAGCTCATCTCTGTCGCCGGTCACGAGATATTTTGCGGGGATGATCTGATCTGTGTCCACGTTATCCGCAAATCTCCACACCCGTCCTTCAATGTGTTTTTTCATGATTTAAACCTCAATGACACACTAAATATCCCCCGGATCGGTTATTCGACCCGTAATCGCGCTTGCGGCAACCACTGCCGGATTCGCAAGATAAACCTCCGAATCCTTGTGCCCCATCCTGCCGATGAAGTTGCGGTTCGTGCTGCTGACGCACCGCTCACCATCTGCAAGGACACCCATGTACCCGCCGAGGCATGCGCCGCATGTCGGTCCTGCGACGTACGCATCCGCAGCCATGAATGTCTCGAGTAAGCCCTCGCGCAGAGCCTCTTCGAAGACGCTCTTGCTTGCCGGAACAACGATCATCCTGACATCGGGGTGCACCCGCCTGCCCGCAAGAATCTCTGCGGCACACCTGAGATCCTCGATTCTGCCGTTCGTGCATGAGCCAAGATACGCCTGATCGATTGTCACATCGACTTCGGATGCGGGAGCCACATTCTCAGGAAGATGCGGCTTCGCAACCATCGGCACGATCTCTGCTGCATCGTACTCGAAGGTATCCTCGTACTCAGCGTCCTCGTCTGCGTAGACCGGTGAGTAGTCCCCGATGACACGGTCGTTGAGATAAGAAAAGACCTTCTCGTCCGGCGGGATGATGCCGCACTTTGCGCCAGCCTCAATCGCCATGTTAGAGATTGTGATCCGATCCGACAGCGGGAGCAAAACGATTGCAGATCCGTAAATTTCCATTGATTTGTAGAGCGATCCGGAAACGCCGATATCACCAATGATATTCAGAATAATGTCCTTTCCCATCACATAATCCCCGAGTTCCCCCTCAACTGTGAATTTCTGGGTTTCGGGAACCCTGAACCAGAGTTCGCCTGTTGCCATTGCTGATGCGGCTTCTGATGACCCGATTCCCGTTGAGAGCGCGCCGAGAGCACCGTAACTGCACGTATGCGAGTCTGCGCCCACAATCAGTCTGCCCGGGGCTGCGAAACCCTCTTCGATCATGATCTGGTGGCAGACGCCGCCCCTGCCGACATCGAAATGGTTCTCGATTCCGTATCGTCTGGCAAAGTTGCGCATCGACTTCGCCTGCTCTGCTGATGCCACGTCCTTGTTCGGCACATAGTGATCCTGGATCAAGACAGTCTTCTCACAGATCGGGGTTGCGTCGAACTCTTCAAAAACCTCGAACGCAGGAAGTCCGGTCACATCGTTCACCATGACATAATCGATTGTTGCGTCCACGATCTCCTTCGGCGATACGCTGCCTCTGCCGGCATGCATCGCAAGGATCTTTTCAGCGATGGTCATTCCCATGATTCAGGGGTTAGCCGTGATTAGATAAATTCTTTCCTGAGAATTTCTTATCCGCCCTAATCTCCCCCCAGATATCCGCAAGCGGCGTATCCAACACGTTTCCGAAGGATTCAGACGTGTACGGGCTTGCTTTGACCGAGCCGTCCACGCAGATGTGCGCCCACCGCCGCCCCGCGAGACTCCCAAGCATCTCGCCCTCGAAGTACGTATTCGCAAATACACGGGGTCCGCCCGGGCTGCAATTGATGTGGTGGTACATCTCGAGAATCTGGCTGCGATCTCTGTCTGTTAAGCTGCCATCCATGGGCTCCCAGATCGAGAACTCATGCACGCCAATCTCGCGTGCGAGATCATATAGCCCGGAAAGTTCATGCATCCGGTCGTGTGCGGCATGCGTCGCCATCGTCACGAGCAAACCAGAATCCAGCCCGCATCCGAGTGCGTAGACCGCCTTTTCAAAAGCGCCGTCGACTCGCCTCACCGCGTCATGCTTCGACGGGTCAGTGCTGTAAATGCTGATCAGAAGGTTGTGGAGTCCGGATTCCTTCAACCGGGACGCGTTCTCCGGCGTCATCTCAAGACCCGGCGTGAATATATTTGCAATCGCACG
>DAWR01000223.1:3069-3685 GCA_002506015.1 Candidatus Methanogasteraceae archaeon UBA261
AGTTCGTATTCGCCATCGCTCATCGCGCAGTGCTCACAGTCGCAGCCGCACTTCCGCGTGATCTCAAAAGAAACAGTTTCCGGGACGTATTTTCCGAAAGCGATGCTCACTTCAGCCTTGATCAGTCGCTTGAAGACCTCGCCCGGAATTGGCGGAAGCCATGTGGACGCGATTACGCGGTCACTATCGATCCGTGCCGGCTTCTCCCGTTCCAATCGATCGTTTATCCGCTTGACGAACGGCTTGCAGACGTGGGAGAGCGGTCCCCCGGACTCAAGCTTCAACACCTCATCATACTCGCAGTCGATCGATAATCCATGCATGCGGAACAAGTTCACACGAGACATAGACGGATGATTGGGCTGGCAGCGTAAAAAGGATTCGATCTGCACGATTCTACGAGATACTGCAGGATGCTATGGATTCCCAAACAAATAATGTACCCCGATATACACCCTGAAGCCCCAACCGCGCCACACCCGATTAAAATCGGGTGCATCCTTGACAGTTTCAGCTTCTCTTCCTTTTGTCTCTACCCATTTTTTCCGCCTTTACAGGAAGTATGTGACTTAAATCTCATAACCATGTATCAGCAACACCGTCATAATTGGTATCC
>DAWR01000106.1:0-1302 GCA_002506015.1 Candidatus Methanogasteraceae archaeon UBA261
GAGGCGTTGAAGGATGAGACTGTATATGTGCGTAGAACTGCTGCAAAGGCTCTCGAAAAAATCAAAGCCAAACATGACTACACAGGTACCTAAAACAGTAGCGTGCCACCCGTCTGCTGGCACGCGATCAGGGCGCCGGGTTCGTGGGTGCCTGTGACCGGAGTCGTTGTTGACGATAGGAGTACTCATCAACGTTCCTGGACCACGAATCTGATCACGGTGGGGGTTGTGGAGTGAGGGTGCGGGAGATCTCGCCATGTCTAAATCAACCCTGCACGACTGGCAGGAGCCGCCATCTTTGACCACCACGGAAAATCATAAAGACACCCCGGAACCAAGATAGTCCCGATGCAGAGACTGAACCCGAAGCACGACCGGCTGCTCATCCTCTTTCTCGTACTCGGACTCGTGATTCTCGCATTCATAACAACCCCGCTTCTGGAGATGACCGCGGGTCAACTCACTTCCAACCAGCCAGGCATGCGAGATGCGATCAACGATTCTGCGGTCTGGAGATCCATATTCCTCACGATGTACACCGCATTCGTTGCAACCGTAATCGCATTCGTCTTCGGCGTGCCTCTTGCATATTTCCTTGCAAGACGCGACTTCCCGGGTAAGGGCATAGTCGAGAGCGTTGTTGACATCCCGATCATCGTTCCGCACACGGTTGCGGGTATTGCGCTTCTCACGGTATTCGGATCGCATGGATTGATCGGATGCCCGCTCTCATCGGTAATCAGGTTCAGAGATGCAGTTCCGGGAATTGTTGCTGCGATGCTCTTTGTCTCTGTGCCGTTTCTGGTCAACTCGGCGCGGGAAGGGTTTCAGAGCATCGATCCCAGGCTCGAAAACGTTGCCAGATCGCTCGGGGCATCGGAATGGGGTGCATTCACGCGGGTCACAATTCCGCTTGCTGCGCGGCACATCCTGATTGGCTCGATTCTATGCTGGGCGCGGGCGATGAGCGAGTTCGGCGCAGTCATCGTGATTGCGTACTACCCGATGATCGCACCGACCTTAATCTATGAGCGTTACATCTCTTATGGGCTTTCGGAATCGAGTCCGATCGCTGTTTTGATGATTGTGGTCTGTCTGGTCATATTTGTCACACTGCGTCTGATTTCCGCAGGGTGGAGGCAGTATGATCGGGAGTGAGTCAGGCGACCAAATTAAGTATGTGTAGATTGAATGTTGTATACCTTCATAACCCACATTCCATGAACAGAGGTTGAGAATGACATGAATGCGACAAAATACGTCTATTTCTTTGGTGACGGGAAAGCCGAGGGCAGTGTTGAG
>DAWR01000106.1:1350-3014 GCA_002506015.1 Candidatus Methanogasteraceae archaeon UBA261
CCGCCAGGGTTCACAATCTCCACAGAAGCCTGCAAATACTACTACGCAAACGATGGTGCGTATCCGGAGGGTCTGGAAGACACGATCGCTGAAAATCTTGCCCGTCTGGAGAAGGTCGTGGGAAAGGGTTTCGGCGACGCAAAGAACCCTATGCTCCTGTCGGTACGTTCGGGCGCAGTCTTCTCGATGCCTGGGATGATGGATACCGTGCTGAATATCGGTCTGAACGACAAAAGCGTGGCGGCAATCATGAAGAAGACCGGAAACGAACGGTTCGTGTACGATTCGTACCGAAGGTTCGTGCAAATGTTTGGAGATGTCGTTTTGGGGATGGAACATAGCAAGTTCGAGCAAATTCTCGAAGCAAAGAAGAAACTCCGCAACACAGAACTGGACACAGATCTCAATTCTTACGACCTCAAAGATCTTGTGTTAGAATATAAGAAGCTAATACTATCGGATACTGGAATAGAGTTCCCTGAAGATCCAAAAGAACAGTTGAAAATGACGATCGATGCCGTATTCGGATCATGGAACACGGACCGGGCAATAACGTACAGAAACCTCAATAATATCTCGCACGACCTCGGTACCGCGGTGAATGTTCAGACGATGGTCTTTGGGAATATGGGGGATGATTCAGGAACCGGCGTCTGCTTCACAAGAGACGTTGCAACAGGAGCAAACGAGTTTTATGGCGAATATCTGATGAACGCTCAGGGGGAGGACGTTGTTGCAGGTCTTAGGACTCCTCATACATTTGGTCAATTAAAGAAGGAACTACCTGAGATATATGGAGAGCTTGAAGCCGTGCGCGATCGGCTTGAGAAGCACTACCGCGAGGTTCAGGACGTGGAGTTCACAATCGAATCGGGCAAGCTCTACATCCTCCAGACAAGGGGGGCTAAGCGAACCATCCAGGCTGCGGTGAAGATCGTCGTGGATTTGGTCGACGAGGGCTTGATTGACCGGGATCTGGCGGTGCTCAGAGTCAATCCAGATCGTGTCGACCAACTCCTCCACAAGAGGGTTGACCCAACGGCAGCGGTGAATGTGATCGCGAATGGATTGCCAGCCTCGCCCGGTGCCGCGGTCGGAAGAGTGGTCTTCTCGTCCCAGAGGGCACTGGAATGTGCGGGACGAGGTGAAGATGTGGTTATGGTGCGGCTTGAGACATCGCCTGACGATGTTGGCGGCATGCACGCCTCGCAGGGGATACTTACTGCACGCGGCGGGATGACGAGCCATGCCGCAATCGTTGGGCGGGGTATGGGTAAGTGCTGCGTCGTCGGGTGCAACGACATCGATGTGGATATGGCGGCAAACCGCTTCACGGTTGGCGATATCGTGGTTGCTGAGGGGGATTGCATCACGCTGAACGTGATTGGAGATACCGGGGAAGTCATTCTCGGCAAAACAGACTTAATCGACCCTGAGATGACTGGCGACTTCGAGACGATCATGGGCTGGGCGACAGATGCGAAGAGACTCGGCGTTCGCACGAACGCGGACACTCCGCACGATAGTACGGTCGCAAGGGACTTCGGTGCAGAGGGTATCGGTCTCTGCAGGACAGAGCACATGTTCTTTGGCGGGGACCGGCTCCCGATCGTGCAGCAGATGATACTTGCGGGAAGTGGGGACGCAAGGAAGAAATCCCTCAA
>DAWR01000095.1:0-391 GCA_002506015.1 Candidatus Methanogasteraceae archaeon UBA261
ACTCACAGAGAGGGATCGCGAAGTAATGGAGCCGTCGGTTGAGTAATATTGTCCCAAAGCCACTTCTTGCAGAAGCTATAAGCAGCACATTCGTATATGTCGTAGACCTACAGATGACAAGAGCCATTTTTTTGGAATGAACAATTTAACGTCAAATGATCAAAGTTTGTCTGACCATGGGTGGGTGGAGAGTGATTTGTATTAACTGTTTTATAATATACGCAGATAATTTCGCTTGGCTCGCATGATGTCATCACCCACCCCGCCTCTGTCCGCGCTTGCACCAACGCGCAACCTCCAGCGCCATGATGCCGCACTTAAGTCCTGGGTTTAGTGACTTAAGACCGGACAGGAGTAAGAGATGTAATGAGTGATTGAAGTTCGATCAGAA
>DAWR01000095.1:472-972 GCA_002506015.1 Candidatus Methanogasteraceae archaeon UBA261
GGATAAAGATTCCACAGTATGTGCCTGAAAATGAAACGGTGGAGGTGATTTTGATTATTAAAAAGAGGCCAGATAGTTTCAAACAAAAAATCGAAGAGTTAAAAGAAGCAGTAAAAGATAATCTTTTTCTTGGTGATCTTATAGATGTGTCTGAAGATTTCATGGCTGTTGATTCGGAAGGATGGGTATAAGAAAATGGGGTATAGGTGGCGTATATTTATTGCTAATCTCGATCCGATAATTGGTTCTGAACAGGGAAAGACTCGTCCTGTTCTTGTGATAAGTGAGGAAGAGATAAACCAAATTTTGCCGGTAGTGAATGTCCTCCCCATAACTTCAAGAAAACCAGATAGGAGAATTTATCCCAATGAGGTTTTAATACCTGCTGAAATTGGAGGACTTTATAGGGAGTCTATCGTGCTTTGTTATCAGATTGGAACACTTGATAAGAGGCGTCTGATTAGAGAGATGGGTAAAATCGAAGATTTGGAAGCACAACA
>DAWR01000095.1:1093-3452 GCA_002506015.1 Candidatus Methanogasteraceae archaeon UBA261
AAAAAAATTAAATAATAAATCTATAAAATACCTATACATAGCAGCCTCACGGATGCCTCCGACTTAGGTCGTGGGGCAGTCTCCGGAAGCACCGGCGCAATGGGTGCACCAGTGCAACCAGTGCAACAGTTAATTTAACGTACGAATAAATACCCATTCACAATGAGAAACGAAGGTAGCAGGTCACATGCCACAGAAAAAAGATTATTATGAGATACTCGGAGTTGCGAAGGACGCAGACCCCAAGGAGATCAAAAAGACGTACCGAAAGCTGGCAATGCAGTATCATCCCGATAGAAATCCATCGCCTGAGGCTGAAGAGAAGTTTAAGGAGATATCAGAGGCTTATGGTGTACTGTCGGATGCCGAGAAGAAGGCGCAGTACGATCGGTTCGGGCACGCGGGAATCGATGGAAGGTACACGCAGGAAGACATCTTCGGAGGGATCCACTTCGAGGACATCTTCGAGGGCTTTGGACGTGGTGGCGGAGGTGGCGGTTTCGGGGGCATCTTCGACACGTTCTTTGGTGGCGGGCGCGGTGCGCGGTCTGCTCCGCAGCGCGGGTCAGACCTCAGATCAGACATGCGCATATCACTTGAGAACGCCGCATCCGGCGTAGACACGACTTTACGGGTGATGCGCACCGAGACATGTGATGCTTGCGGCGGAAGCGGCGCAAAATCAGGCACACAGCCAAAGACGTGTCCGCACTGTCGGGGTGCTGGGCAGATCAGCCAGGCAAGACGCACGCCGTTCGGGCAGTTCATCACGTCCACCCCGTGTCCGCACTGCAATGGAAGAGGCAAGATCATCGAGTCCCCGTGTGAGTCCTGCAACGGTGCAGGAAGGTTACGCCGCAGCAGAAAGCTCTCGGTCTCCATTCCCGCGGGCATTGAATCAGGCTCAAGGCTGCGCGTTGCTGGCGAGGGTGAGGCAGGGGTTCGGGGCGGACCTCCTGGCGACCTCTATGTGATCGTGCATGTTGACCCGCATCCGGTCTTCAAGCGCGATGGGGATAACATCCTGTATGAACTCGCAATCAAGTTCACGCAAGCCGCGCTCGGTGACGAGGTGGTGGTGCCGACGCTGCACGGGGACGTGCGGATGAAGATTCCGTCCGGCACCCAGTCCGATTCGGTATTACGGCTGCGTGACAAGGGGGTGCCAAAGTTGCATGGACGCGGAAAAGGAGATCAGCTCGTGATGGTCAAGATCGCGGTGCCCGCGCATCTATCCACACGGGAGCGAGAACTCTTGACCGAACTGCAGGAGATAGAGAGTGGCACTGAGACGGGTACAAAAAGTGAAAAAAAACACAAAGGAATCTTTGAGAAGGTGAAGGATGTATTGGAGGGGGACTGAACTCCTGGTTGCGGCGATCAGGAGATGATGATCGAATCCAGATTCGCGGTTCCGATTATGGTCCAGTACCCACACCTGATGCAGACCTGCATCGCTCCACAGCGGTACAGGCGGCTTTTGCATTTCGGGCATTCGATTAATTCGTTCATGTAATCTCTTTGTTCTAAAGTCATGGTGTATCCTACGATTATGCCAATTCGTAATAAATCTTCCGATTTTGTTCATACCAGATCTGAGTGGTGGGCGGAACAGTATTAAGCGCGGTCGGTGGTCGGTTTCGGATTTGTGCCAGTATGCCCCGGCAATCCCGCTCCGATCGAACCAACAACTTTACAACCAGGTACCACAATAGATTGCTATGATGAAGTTGAAATTGATGACGGTTGCAACATTGCTGCTCGCTGTGCTCTTTGCCGGATGCCTCGATGGGGGCAGTGATGTCACTCCAACGCCAACGCCAGAACCGACACAGGCACCTCAGCCGACACCGATGTTGACGCCAACCGCAACGCCGACGCCAGAACCGACGCAGATACCGACTCCCGCCGAAAATGTCACGCTGAGACCTCCAAAACCCATATATCTGGATAAGTATTCACTCACACCGAAAACTCCGACAATCCGCGCAGGAGAGGCATTGAACTGGATCAATATGCAGAGATCGCCGATGATCGACTTTGTGCTGGTGAGCGAGGATGGGCTCTGGGACAATAAGACAATCATATATGGCAAGAAGTTCAAGTACACCTTCAGTACGCCTGGTAACTATACGTATTACTGCCCTGGCTATGGAACTTCGATGCGGGGAACCGTTACAGTGATATGACATATAGTCCGTGGTCTACGTCTAAGGAGCCGTCTGAACAGAGAAAGGAGTATGTGGCACTTACTCACTACTGTGTGGTGTCCACATATACAATCACGAGATTAAACAAGAGTAACACCAAAATCTTGTGAAAATCAGTGTAATCGTGTGGTTCCTACCACAAGTTACCC
>DAWR01000095.1:3546-8262 GCA_002506015.1 Candidatus Methanogasteraceae archaeon UBA261
TCCGTTAATATCGGTTGAATAAGTGGGGATATTCCTTGCATAGCCGGTCAGGTACACCGGTGCGGTCTCGATATCTCGCGCAAGCCGCCACCACCGGACATCATCACGACTGAAATTTGGAAACAGCGTCTCAAGCCCGCTCAGGTACGAGTCGACGAGCTCCTGCGCAGAAGAGTTCCAGCGCGGATCATCTCTGTTCTGGAGATACGCAGTCACATAGACCAGATGCTCGCCGTAGTCTGTCGCCGGAATAAAATTCGTGTGCTCAACAACAGCGCCGAACGGGACATCGGATTTGATGTTCAGCCAGTAGAGTTCATCCATCAGCGGCTCATCCATGCCAAAGAGAGCGCATGCAGTGCCCTGATACGGAATATCGGAGACGCCCGGGAGCACTCCGGAAAGTGCATGCGGTGATACAGTTGAGATCACAGTGTTGGACTCAAGATATCCATGCCCTTCTGCAACAACGCCACCTACTATGCCATTCTCGATAGTAACCTCTGAGACCTCACAATCGGTCATGATCTCACCACCCATCCCTGTGATCGACTCAGTCAGACCCGTAATTAAGCGGTAGAACCCACCTCGCAGATACCCGAGCTTCTCTCCACTAGCCGACCTGTTCGACCTGATCCTGATGCGCCCGAACAACCATGCCGCAGAGACTTTATCGTGACTGTTTCCGAACTTACTCCGCAGAAGCGGCTCAAAGAACTGTTCGTAAAGCGAGCTTCCAGCGTTATCCAGTATCCACTCTTTCGCTGTGACATTATCAAGCGCTGGGCTCTCCTTCGCACCTTTGATTGTGAAGACGACGCGTGCGAGCCGGATCAGGTCCATAATTGAGAGTGGTGAACGCAGGAGTTCGAGTGGCGTATTCATCGGATAGATCTCTCCATCGATGTGGTATCCCGTCGTCCCCTTGAGCCACTGCAGATCCCCGCCAAGACCCAGATCCGCGATGAGACCGATCAGTTCCCGGTCGCTTGCAAAGATGTGATGATAATACTTTTCGATGTGATAGTCGCCGATATGATAACTCGCAGCCATTCCGCCGGGCTCAGAGTCACCTTCAAGGATGGTAACGTCCGAAACGCCGTCTTTGAGCATCCTGTATGCTGCAGCAAGTCCTGTTAGTCCACCACCGATCACAATTGTCTTCATCTCACAATCACGTCTTCTTGTACTTACTCAATATTGTGTGGATATCCGCATGTAAAACCACGAGATTACACAAGATTAACACAGAAATCTTGTGGAGATGGCTGCACCGCTGTTTTCTTGTGGTTCATACCAATATGGTATTGAGCATGTTCATCTTCTTCATCTCTTTTTCATTCTGCCGAGTTCTCTCTGCAGCATATCCTCATACTTCATCTCAACGTCATCGTCCCGAACCCGTTTTGTCTTCTCTGCTCCCTTTACCCTTTTTGCCCCGTTTGCCCGCCCTGTGTTCTTTACTTCTTCGGTTCTATCCGTTCTGCCAGTCATTCCCGTTCCGACGGTGCAGAGGAGCGTGATGATTCCAATCGCCATTATGATGATTCCGCCCCAGACCGCTGTGATCCACGGCGCTGTGCGCATGTACAGATTGGCGAGATCACCCTCAACCATCTTCGATGTGATGAAGACCTCTCTTGTGAGCGACCGGTGCACATAGTTGGTGGCATACGATTGCCCCCACTTGAAGTCCGTTATGTACTTGACGCAATCACGATCGACCAGCCTGTCGCCCAGATACAGCTGAAAATCGATCCGGGTCGCATAAGAAGAACCTGGGTACTCCCCGTAGGGCGTTCCCTCATATTGGCTGGAGATATCGGTGATCTTCACGGTGTACGGCTGTCCCTCAAATATGCCGGTCTCCCCGCTGCGGATGATATCATATCCATCGATCCTCGTGTTCGTACTCACAAAGACGCCTATCAGCACCAGAATGATTCCAAAATGGATGATGTGCGGGCTTACGCTGCGCAGTTTCGCTCGCAATGATACGGGTCCTGATACGCTTTTTTTAGCTCTATAGAATACCGCAAGCATAGCAAAGAGAAGCGCGGGCATCGATGCATCGATCGGGAGGTTGTTAAACGGCGATATGGCAACAGAGATCATGGTTGCCACGATCACCGCTGCAATGGTTCCAAAGACAACTGTTGCGGAGATATCGGGTAGAAGCAGACATGCGCCGAGAAGCAGCACCAAGATGAGCGTAGGCAGAGCAGTTCTCGGATTGAACCATCCGGAATCGATCACTGCGCCTGTTACGAGTGCTATGAGCATCCCGCCGATCATGATCAGGGCGAGTGCGCTGAAGATTGCAACTGATGCTACCATCACATTTCGGGCGTTGATTGATTTCATATCATATTTCATGTTGCTGCTCTGTTTTTAGGGCCGCTCTAAACGCCTTATGCATTGCGCCGATTCTCGCGAGGATTGGTAGTCCGAATCCGGGCTACATCAATACAGATGTTGCAGCCTCGATTCCGGCTCCGAAATCGGATACGACTCCGTTTCTATGCAGGATCGATTCGAGCATCTGAATCGTGATCAGGATGTCCTTTGCTCTGAAGTTGCCCATGCTCCCGATCCTGAAGATGTTGCCCTTGAGATGTGCCTGCCCGCCAGCGATCAGGATGCCGCAACCGAGCATCTCCTTCTTCAGTTGATCAAACGCAATCCCTGAGGGCACCTTCATCGCTGTCACGGTGTCTGAGTACCTGCTATTCTCATTTAACTGCGGAAACATCTCAAGCCCCATCGCATCTGCCGCAGCACGCACCGCTGCCGCGCCTGTAGCATGTCGCTTCATCCGTGTAACCAATCCCTCCTCGTGAGCGATCCGCAGCGCCTCCTGCACAGCGTAGAAGAGCGGAATCGATGGCGTGTACGGCGTCTGCCCCTTGTCAGCGCTCTTCTTGTGCGCCTTGAGATCCAGGTAATACGGGGGGTTCTGCACAGCCTCCATCTTCTCAAACGCCCGCTCGCTCACCGAGACGGCAGCAAACCCGGGTGGCGCACCTATGCACTTCTGCGACCCGAGTATTGCGATATCCACACCCCATTTGTCCACAAAAACCTCGGTTCCCCCAATCGAGGTGATTCCATCCATGATGAAGAGTGCATCGTGCTTGCGCGCCAGTTTCCCTACCTCAGCTGCTGAATTGAGCATCCCTACCGAGGTCTCGTTGTGTACCATCGCAACCGCGTCCGCACCGTCCTCAAGCGCCGCTGCCACCGCATCCAGATCGATCGGATAGCCCCATTCGGACTCAATTGCGATTGTGTTGCCGCACAACCTGCCTATGTCGCGGAACCGCTCGCCAAACTTGCCGTTCACGACTGTTACGATTCTGTCGTCCGGACTGATCGTATTTCGTACCGCAGCCTCCATGCCGCTGGTTCCTGAGCCGCTCAGAAGCAGGATCTCGTTCTTTGTCTGGAAGAGGTCCGAAAAGAGCTCTCTGCACTCATTGAACAGTTCTGCGAACTCCTCGCCACGGTGATTGATCACGGGCTGTGCCATCGCACGCAGGATGCGAGGCACGACCGGGACTGGTCCCGGGATCATGATTAACGTGTCTTCTATATTCATGGGAATCGTACCTGTGTCTCTGTTGTGTGAGTCAGGTTCTAAAAAGTTGTCGGTTGTGCCCGCGGCTGACCTGGGTATGGGTGATGCGAGACTTTTATTGCCATCATGTTTTTCAACCGACTATACGAAATTAAAAACACTCAGAGGTTCGCAATGGCTGAATAATAGTATCTGTAACCTTCCGTGTCCAATTCTCTTTGCCGCGATCCTCCGGGGCTCATATAAGTATGAATATCTGATCAACAATTTTCAAGTCGATGGTGTGAAAGTCGTGGCAACTTTTTCACAAATCACTTTATGTGGGTGTGACCTCATAATGATTATCACCACACACACTTCTCACGATCCGTTCGCGTGGTATCCTCCTTGGCGTGCAGCCCCCTCCACCGGGGCTGTACGCTTTCATCACCTATTTTGGTCTGGATAAACACATAAGTGAAAGACCGGGGGCAATCGAAAAATCACAGATTGGGCTGGTTTTTCATCCTGCCATTCTCCCACTCCCGTGACTCAATCGATCACAGTTCGTTCTGAATGTCCTCGCCCAGCCGTCCGATAGCGTCCGCTCGACACTGCCTACAGTGCCGCATCTGTTTGGTGATCTTGCTGCATTCGTCCTGCATGGCGCGTTTCTCTGATGGCGTCGGTGGCACGATATCTGCGAATTTGTACTGCGGGATGAGCGGCATGATGTTCTGCAGGTACACTCCGAGTTCCCTTGCTTTCTTTGCCACCTCGACTATGTGATGATCGTTTACAGTCGGTATCAGAACCGTGTTCACCTTTGTTATTATGCCCAGTTCAACCGACCTCTTAAGTCCTTCCAATTGCTTCTCGAGCAGAAGCTCCGCAGCCTCCCGTCCGGTGTACCTTTTACCGCCATAATTGACATACGAATATATCTTCTCGCCGATATCCGGATCAACCGCGCTCATGGTGACCGTGATGTTTGAAACTCCAAGCTCGTTTAAGAGATCCACCTTCTCCGGAAGCAGGAGACCGTTGGTGCTGAGACACTTGATCAGATGCGGAAATTCCTCCTGCAAGAGACGGAGTGTCTCAAACGTCTCCTCATTAAAGAGTGGCTCACCCGGACCCGCAATCCCGATCACCTTGAT
>DAWR01000095.1:8388-9157 GCA_002506015.1 Candidatus Methanogasteraceae archaeon UBA261
TCCGGAGCAACCGCAAGATGCATCCTGCCGAATGCATGACAGGCATTCGCGCTGAAACACGGGTGCTCCTGTATCTGCCTGAGCTGCGACGGGTCCCATGGAACATCCTGGTCATGGATCCTCGCTATCCGGTACTCATCGCGCTCATCAGCAGTCATACGGATTCCACCTGCGTAACTTCCGGAATCTCTTTTTTGAGCACGCGCTCGACACCGAGTTTCAGCGTGTACTGCGACATGGCACAGCCGGCGCAGGCACCAACGAGCTGCACCTTGACGGTACCGTCGTCGCCGACATCAACCAGTTCGATATCGCCACCATCAGCCTGCAGCATCGGTCTGATCTTCTCGATTTCTTGTTGAACCTTCTCTTTTATCCCGGTCATCGGTTTCACATCCTTTCCATAATGGTCACCGCACTGGTTTGTAAAGCTATCGTTTTAACCGACCCGATCCTTCCGCAATCCCGCACAATCAAACATGGTATCGGTTTCGGAGAGTTCTTCCGGTCCGTTGGGACATATAGGTACTCTTTATTATTTTCTGGGTACATTGGATTGTCTTATGTACGCAAAACTGACAAAATGGGTCACTATCGATCTGAAAAGTAATTTACATCGTTAATCTGCGTAATATGTGTCAATCTGTGGCAAACAAAACTTTTAGCCACAGATTAACACTGATTCCACTGATTTGACCAATCTAATCGTACCGGTGTTTGCAGGATTGGCATCATGTTCCTCAACCGACCGGAATAAATTAAAAAGTAG